>JAQXXT010000104.1 GCA_029226205.1 Prevotellaceae bacterium | reverse complement strand
TGAATGTAAATGCCATTCCGGCAGCGGGCCGCCACAAGGGACGGCCTAGGACGGCCACAAGGGCCGCCCCTACAACGGGATCGTTTGGACGGCCACAAGGCCGCCCCTAACCTACACCAATCCTCTGCAGGGGCCGGCCCTCGTGGCGGCCCGTCGGCGGTAACGCCGAATTATCCATTATTCTATGAATGTGAATGCCGTTCCGGCATCGGGCCGCCATAAAGGACGGCCCCTGCAACAGGATCGTTAGGACGGCCTCACCAATCCTCTGCAGGGGCCGGCCCTTGTGGCGGCCCGTCGGCGGTAACGCCGAATTATCCATTATTCAATGAATGTAAATGCCGTAACGGCAGCGGGCCGCCACAAGACAATGAATGTAAATGCCGTTCCGGCATCGGGCCGCCACAAGGGACGGCCCCTGCAACGGGATCGTTTGGCCGCATAAGGCCGCCCCTAACCCACGCCAATCCTCTGCAGGGGCCGTCCCTTGTGGCGGCCCGTCGGCGGTAACGCCGAATTATCCATTATTCTATGAATGTAAATGCCGTTCCGGCATCGGGCCGCCACAAGGGACGGACCCTGCAACGGGATCGTTAGGACGGCCACAAGGGCCGCACCCTACGGTGGAAGAGACAAAAAAAGCATTAGCAGTCTCACGACTCCCAATGCTCAAAACCTTAATAATCTAATACCATGAAAAACACGTTGCAAATATATATAAAAAGACTGATGAAAAAAGAATCCGGACGCAGAAAAATGTAAAAATAAAAGATTTTCTTGATATAAATCAATTATTCCGGATTTTTCACAATAAAGGCGCATGGATATCGTTATCCTCACACATAATGGAAACGCCTATGAAGATTTTTACTCCCGTAAGAAAAATGGTGACGTCCGGTCCGAGTGAACAGACGTTACTGCTTATCAGACAGTTCGCTAGGTTGTACCGCCCCTTCGACCGGGCAGGACAGCCGACTAACCTTTATCTCAACTAAACAAGCTAAACGACAAGAAGACAGAAACGATAAAAAATAATGGAAACTCTCGTATCCCCTTCCCTGCTCAGCGCCAACTTTCTGGATCTGCGGCAGGAGATTGACATGATCAACGACAGTCAGGCTGACTGGCTGCACATGGATATCATGGACGGCTCTTTCGTACCGAACATCTCTTTCGGATTCCCCGTCCTCTACGCGGTCGGCAGCTACTGCCGTAAGCCCCTCGACGTTCATTATATGATCGAACACCCTGAGCGCTATATCCAGCATACCGCCGACGCCGGCGCGATGATGATGACCGTTCACCAAGAAACGTGTCCGCATCTCCACCGCACGCTGCAGACGATTCATGCCGCAGGGATGAAGGCCGGTGTGGCGTTGAACCCATCGACGCCGCTGTGCATGATCGAGGATGTGCTGAATGATCTCGACATGGTCCTCATCATGAGTGTCAACCCCGGATTCGGTGGACAGAAGTTCATTGAACATACCATCGACAAAGTACAGCGATTAAGAAAAATGCTTGATGCCGCCCACAGTCATGCCCTCATCGAGGTTGACGGTGGCGTACAGGCAGAGACGGCGCCACGCCTCGTCAAGGCCGGCGTCAACGTCCTCGTCTCCGGTTCTTATGTCTTTAAGAGCACGGATCCGAAAGGAACGATCGCCGCATTGAAAGAGATCCACGCGTAGGGTGCGGCCCGTGTGGCCGTCCTAATAGGGAATCGTCGCAGTTCGGACGGCCACACGGGCCGCACCCTACGGTGACTATAATTCCAACGTGATTCCGTTCTTCTTCGCCATACGACGGAGATTGAGAATGGCATAGCGCATACGCCCGAGGGAGGTGTTGATACTGACATTTGTAGCATCCGCGATCTCCTTAAAACTCATCTCTTGATAGAAGCGCATATAGACAACCTCACGCTGCGACGGCGGCAGAAGGGCCATCATCCGCTTCACATCCATCAACACCTGCTCCTTCACGAGCTCATGCTCACGGTTATGCTCACTGTTACCGGCAAGCTGCGAGAGATCATTATCATCATCCTGTTCGACGATACGGCTGGCTTTCATCTTACGATACCAGTCCATGACAACATTATGAGCCACACGCAGGCACCAGCCCGAGAAGGTTCCCGTAGGCTGATAACGACGCTGACGCAGGTTCACAATAATGTGTTCAAAGGTCTCCTGAAAGAGATCCTCCGTCATCTGCCGGTTATGTACGACGAAAAGAATATAGGCATAGATCTTATCCTGATGGCGTTGCAAGAGAACGTCGAAAGCCTGATCGTTGCCTTCCACATAAAGCATGGCCAACTGTTCGTCAGTCATTTCTTCGAGAATTTTCATTGTCAAATTCGTTTTGTTTCTTGAAGTAAATGTTCTATCCGATAGGCTATTTAATCGTTTATTGTGTTACAAATGTTAAAGATTACTACAAAGGTAATGCTTTTCTTGGAAACAGACAAATTTTTCATGGAAAAATATTCAGATTTAACATCTTCCTCCGTAGGGTGCGGCCCTTGTGGGCGCCCTAACTGCGACGATTCCCGATTAGGACGGCCACAAGGGCCGCACCCTACGGTGGAATTAGGACGGCCACAAGGGCCGCACCCTACGGAGGAAGAACAAAAGCACCCACGGTGGACGAATTATTTCCCCGGATACTTCACCTCAAACGTCTTGGAAGGATCAGAGGTATTCGTAATTGTCGTTCCATTGACGAACTTCACATTGTCATAATACGCCATGAAAGCGCCCTTGCCGGCAGAGATACGTACATTGTCGAGCGTGACATTCTTCACGGGACTCTCGGGAAGACCGTAGATATAGATGGGGAAGCCATTCTTCTCACTCTTCGTGTATTTCGTTCCTACCGAGAGAACATTCTGAATAAGAATGTCATGGAACCGCGGTGTCTTATCATCGAGAGGAGCAGCCTCAGCAGTATCCGGTTTCGGCTTCTTACTATTGTCATACCAGCATTCGATATACACGGGGTTGCGGACGCCCGTCATCGTACAGTCACGCATCGTGATATTATACACATCTCCACTGCGCCCGTGCTGACTCTTCAGGCGGAAACCACTGTCGGTTCCTTTGAACGTAATTTTCTCCCAAAGGACATCATGTACATTAACGGTATAACTGCCGATGGAAGCACCATGGCCTTCCCCGAACTGGCAGTTCCATACATGGACATACTGGCCATTGGAGTCGACAACGACATTATCATCGCCATTACTGATGTCACAGTTGTAGACATTCACACGCGGGGCCCAGATAGGGATGCCATCGGTGTTATGCGACGCGCCGGTCTTCAGATAGGATGACGGCTCTCGGATAATGACGTCATGGACAGTACCATCGCTGCCCTTTCCGCCACTGCCGATGGTGAGGTTTACGCCGGGAGAGTTCTGCAGCGTAAGGTTTCTTACGAGGAAACGGCTGCCGGAATCGAAGCGGATCAGCGGAGCACGCGACGGGCCCTTCTCCTTCACGGCACGGGCACTGTCGACAGCGGCCCACCATGCAGCGCCCTGTCCGTCGATGACAGAACTGTTCTTATCCTCGCCTTCTACGATGAGGTCTGTAGCGTCCTGTTGCCCGCTGAGAAAGAAGTTCTTGTTGGCATTTCCTTTATCGTCAACGGGATATTGGCCCATCGGCAAGAGTTTCAGCATGGCGCCCTTGGCGAGATGGAGCACGGTATGCGACTTCATGCGGATTGGCCCGCAGAGCCACGTGCCAGCGGGAATGACAACCATACCGCCCGTCTCCGGGACAGCATCGAGGGCAGCCTGGATAGCCTTCGTGTTATCCGTGGAAGAAGAATATGCTCCGAAAGAAGTAATCACAACGGTATTGGCCTTCGTGATAGCGGCAATCTGCGGCAGAGCCACGGCAGGCCAGCCTTTCGGCGTGTTCTGCGCTGCCCGCTCAGCACTGACATCACTGTCGGCAAGGGCCGGTGCAGCGATCGTCAGTGCCAATATCAATGAATAAAATGTTTTGTTTCGCATAAATAAAGGTTTTGATCCACCGTAGGGTGCGGCCCTTGTGGCCGTCCTAACTGGGAAAACGTAGGGAAATGATTCATCATGTTCCGCTAAACCGTGGAGTTAGGACGGCCACAAGGGCCGCACCCTACGGTGGATGTTAGGACGGCCACAAGGGCCGCACCCTACGGTGGATGTTAGGACGGCCACAAGGGCCGCACCCTACGGTGGATATTAGGACGGCCACAAGGGCCGCCCCTACGGAGGATTATTTTACTAAAACTTTCTTGCCGCCCTGGATATATAATCCTTTGGGCAATCCCTGCAAACTTGTGCCAACCATACGTCCCTGAAGATCATAGACAGCGGAAGCGTGAGTCAGCGGAAGCGTGATGACGGAATCAATCCCCGTTGCCGATGTCGTATAGAGGGTGATATCAGCGGCGATCTGCTTCGTCTTCACCGTGAATGTCAGTGACGTCTCCACCGGCGTGGAGAAGGTGAAGGAATAATCGACCACGCTCTTGTCCGTGGGGAACGTATAGACCGTAGGATCCTCAGAAGTTCCGTTTACTTCGGAGATACCAGCGGCGGCATCGGTATAGTTGTTGCGACCCTTGATCTCCATCTTCGTAATCTTCAGTCCGGAAGGAATAGAGATCGTATGCTGCATGGCACTGTACTTGATATATCCGTCAGACGTCTTGTCATAGGTCTTGCTCTTTCCGTTCGTGATCGTGAAACCATTGCTGAAGATGCCGCTGCCGGCCGCCGTCGATGTCAGCGTCGTCGGACTGAGGGTGTAAGTTCCCTCATCGGTGACGGTAGAAGAGGAAGAGGTGGCATTACACTGGTCATCATACGTCGTCAGATAGTTCTTCACCCAGACGTTGCCGCCGGATACGGTAATCTTACTGTCATTCTTAAATACGAGACTGTCGACGAAAGCAGAATAGATACCCTTGGCGGCACTGATCTGTACATTGTCGAGCGTGATATTCTTGATATGGCTCTCCGGACGACCATAGAGGAAGATGGCATAACCACTGCTCGTATCTGTCGTCTTCACATTGCGGAGCACGATATTCTTAAACGTCGGGGTAGTAGAAGTAGAGTCAGCCGGATCGACAGCGTCCTTCTCTGGTGTCGTGTAATGCTTGTCATAATAACAGTCGATGGAGAATGGATTGTCGACATCCGTCATCGTAATGTTCGAGAAGACGAAGTCATCCTCTCCGCCTCCACGGTCTTTATTCGATTTCAGGCGGATACCTGACGAAGTCCCCTTGAAAGTGATGCCATCAAAAAGGATGTGTTTGGCGGAACCGGTAAATGAACCAACGGAAGCGCCATGGCCTGTACCGAACTGGCAGTTCCATACGTGGACATACTGGCCGTTGGCATCGATGACGACATTGTCATCGCCATTACTGATATTACAATTATAGACATTCACACGGGAAGACCACACGGGGATACCGTCGGTGTTATGACTTGGATACTGGCCCTTCGAAGGATTGTACTTGATCTCCGATGCCGGCTCACGGATGATGACATCATGAATCGTCACGTCCGTGCCACGGCCACTCTGTCCAACGGTGATATTCGTGCCGGGAGAGTTCTGGATCTTCAGATTACGGACGAGGAAACGGGAACCATTGTTGAAACGGATGATGGCGCCACGCTTGAGATAGTTGAAGATCTTCTTCGTATCGTCATTCTTATCACGCAGTTCCCACCAGTCCTGTCCCTGACCGTCAATGACAGACGTGGAGTCCTCACCCTCGATGATGAGATCCGTGACATTCTTGTTCTTCGGAGCAAGGAAGTCCTGAAGCGTTACGGAAGAAGTGATCGTCCCTGTCGTACCGGGATAGGTGCCGAACGGCAGGAGCTTCAGCGTCGCTCCCTTGGCGAGATGGAGCACGGTCTTAGCTTTTAATGTCAACGGACCACAGAGCCAGGTACCTGCGGGAACGACAACCATTCCACCGGTTGACGGCACGGCATTCAGTGCAGACTGGATGGCCGTGGTATTATCAGACGAAGAGGTCGAAGCCCCATAGTCCGTGATCGTAAACGTATTGGAAGTCGTAATCGTCGGGATCGTCGGCAATGATACTGCCGTCCATCCCGATGGCGTATTCTGTGCCGCCGATTCTGCCGTGACGTCATTGTCCGCCAGGGCTGATAAAGGAAATGCCAGGGCTGAAACAACCATGGCACATGATAAAATGAATTTTGTGTTCATAAGAAATTGGTATTTCTGCCTCCGTAGGGGCGGCCCTTGTGGCCGCCCCCTACGAGGGATTCTATTGTACTATCCACCTCGGATCACCAAGGCTAGCATACTTACTCTGGAGAAGATCCTGAATCGTGAAGTCACCATTTGCGGGATCCTTCCACAGCTGTGTACTGGAGTAACTGATCTGGTCACCGGCCTCATAGCCACTGTTCCAGCCCATATCGGTAGTGATATAGGTATTGGAAGCCGTTGCCTGACCCTTCATGCTGCAGGCCTTCACGGTAGCGCCATCCTCAAAGCCATTGATGTAGCCGATGAGACAGGAATTATACATCACAGAGATATCCGTGAGCTTGTTGACATCGACGATAGACTTTCCGGCCATGATGATATTGTAGATCGTACAGTGGTCGAAGGTCACAGCGCAGCCAGCCTGCTGCGTGTTCAGCACAGCACTCTGTGCGGCGGCAACATTATTCAACGTACAGTCAGTGATATTGATCTTACTCGTAGAGAGGAGCTTCTGACCCTTGGCATTGAAGATACCATAGCTGCCGATATTCGTGAAGACATCATTCGTGTAGTCAATCTCTTTGACCGTGCAGGCAGAAGCGATAGACTGGAAACGGACGACACCACGCGTGTTGCTGACATTACATTTCTCAATCTGCAGCTGGTTGATGTTCACCGGATTGCTGATATTCATAATGTACTTGTCAGACGGACCGTCATTGACGAGGTTGAGGTTATAGAAGCGGACGACATCGAGCGTGTTGGCTTCGAGGTTCATACCAATGGTATGGAACGTCGGCTTGGAATCACCGGCGGCGCCCCAGAAGATGACACTCTTGATATTGGCCGGGATGACAGGTGTCTTCGGGTTGCCTTCATCGTTGTTCGGCATGACGTAGTTCATACCCTGCGGGAAGACGATAACAACCTTATCGGAGGCGGCATTGGCGAGAACACTGTTCAGATCGTCACCGCTCTGCAGCGTAATGACCGTGTATCCGTCGGGATAAGCCTCGGTAGTCTTGAACTTATACGTTCCACGGACCTTCTGGCCATTCCACAGCTTCAGCGTGTAGGAACTGTTGGGGTTGAGGTTCTTCAATGTCAGTGCGCCGGCGGCAATCTCATCCTGCGTGATATCCTGTACGATGGAGTCGCCATCCTTATAGACACGGGCCTGCGTCAGCATCTTGCCCTTCGTGAAAGTCACGTCAGCAGTACGGCTGTACGGCGTGACGGAGGTAATGATCTGCTCGGCCTTCGTCGTGAAACTGTAACTGTCGAGGTATTTCCACGTAGAGCCCTTGCCCTGCTGGTTACGGCTCTTGATACGAATCCAGTATTTCGTACTTCCCTCGAGATTGTAGATCGTATCGGGGGAAGAGGTGAATGAGGAATCGACAACACTATGCTCCGTACCGCCCATGGGAATATCATCGTACAGAGAGTCGGTGGAATACTCCACAACATAGAAGTCGGTATTCGGCATCTTCGTGAAACTGATGGCTGCCCGGTCGTCGAGAGGACTGACAGAGAAACTCGTAGAGTGGAACAGGCGGTCATACTGCTCATCAACGGTCCAGTCGTTGTCATCCGTACAAGAGGCAAGCCCCATGAGTGCCAGGGCTGCCAGACCGACCGTTCCTATTATTTTCTTGAAATTCTTCATTGGTTTAATCTTTATATCCATAACTATTATGCAGATGACCGTTGGAAGCGGATATCGTAGTAGAGGCGATCGGCATGATATAACGGTTCTTGACGCTTACATTCGGTGTCTCCGAAGGACTCTCCGCCGTTCCTACAAGACCACTGGAAATAGACGGCAGTTCCGTGAAGACATGCTTGTCAGTACCATCGCTATACTTAGAGCCACCGAAGGAAGTAATACTGTTTTGATAGTCAGCGGCAGTCTTTCCTTCAGGGAGACCATACCACGTGATGGAACTCTCATCGATGAAGTGATGGGCAGCATCAATATAGTTGAAGTAAACGGTCTTCTGGAAATGCGGAGAATTTTCCTTGTTGGCTGCGGCCTCTTCTGCTTCCTTGACATATTTAATATAGGTCTGCTTCATCTCCAGCGTCTTCTCGGTAAGGAGGTTCCAACGAATCAGATCCCATTTGCGGACACCCTCACCGGCAAGTTCCCAGCCTTCCTCGTTGACAATGGCATTGAACATGTCTGTCTTGCTGCTGCCGATGGAAGCGATGTAGTTCTGGGCCTCACTCTGGTTAGCACTGCTGAAAGCACGGTCGTGGACGAGGGCAAGAGCCTGACGGGCCGTCAGACCGGCATCGCCACTGTAGTTGCCGTCAGGACCGGCGAGCTCATTCATCACCTCGGCATACATGAGCAATACCTGGCTGTAACGCATCTTCACACAGTTGATACCGGTGAGCTGCTTGGCAGAAGCGGCCTTGTTGGCATTATACCAGTCACCGGAAGGAGACTTCGTCATGTCAAGGGCGGTCTTGCTGTCATTGACCATGCCACTCTCCATTCGCGGATCCCATTTGCCGACATAGATACCGAACGGCGTGTTGCCGAGCATCTGCATTTCCGTTGACTTGCTGTCATTCTCCTTAAACTGGATATTTGAGCAAGTAATGTCACGGCGCTGGTCGTTCTTGTCATAGCTGTAGAAGAACGGAGCCGTCAGCTTCACTTTACCGGAGGAGTTGCCGTAACCGAAGAGAGAAGTGACGCCATTCATACGAACACCGATGGTATAACCGAACTCAGAACCTGTGCTCAGGCCCATCGGTACTTCAAAGAGATTCTCACGATACTGCGTGTCAAGCATACGCTGGTTGACAAGATACCACTCATTGAAGAATGAGGGATTCAGACTGTGACGGCCACTCTCGATGACAGCGCTGAGATGCTTCAAGGCACGCTCAAGCAAAGCCTTACGCTCTGCTGCGCCCGGACGCTGTGTGGGATAGGTGGCATCGCTGTAGCTGGCAGTCTCATATCCGTCCTTGGCTTTCTCACGGATAGCATAACCGGCACGTGTCAGAGCGATCTGTGCCAACAGGGCATGGGCATAGCCTTTCGTGGCATGCTCGGTGGTATAACTGTCCTCACCGGCCCACGGCAGATAATCAATAGCCTTGTCGAGGTCATTCATCATAGAGTCGAGGATGACATCGCGGTCGGTCTTGTCGAGATAGGCGTTACTCAGGTCACTCTTTGATGTCTCGAGTTTCAAGGGAATATCACCGAAATAACGGACGAGGTCGAGATAGATCATGGCACGGAGCGTCAGTGCCTCTCCCTCATAGCGGCGCATCGTAGCGATATCCGTCTTTGAGCCATTCTTGAGCATGGAAGAATTCTCGATTCCCTCCACGACATCATTGGCATCCTCTATCGTTCCATAGGCGCGGTCCCACAGCTTGGCAATCTTCGCCCAGCCCGGATCCTGATTGTAGTTCATGTTACCACGCTCACTGGTCGTGTTCGTAGCGTCGGAGCCGAGACCATCGACGAGTTCAATATCGCTGTTCGTGTTCCATACGATACCCATATACTGGGAATAGGTCTCATCGTAAGTCAGATCTCCATAGACCTTGTTCAGACGGAGCCCAGTATAGTATACTGACTGATAGACACTCTCGTTGTTCTGCTCCGACGGACTCTGCTGGTCCAGGAAATCAGAGCAGGAGGACAAGGAAGTCAGTCCCGCAGCGAGGGCGCAAATGGTTAATATCTTTTTCATTGTTTTGTTCTAATTAAAAAGTGATGTTCAGACCGGCGGTGAAGGCACGGCTCTTAGGATAGGCGGCATAATCAATGCCCGGGCACATAGCATTCTTCTTACTACTCGTATCGACCTCGGGATCATAACCACTGTAGTTCGTGATGCAGGCGAGGTTGTAAGCGGTGAAGTAAAGACGCAGACTGCTGAGATAGAGTTTCTTGACAAAACTCTTCGGCAGCGTGTAACCGATAGTCAGCGTGTTCAGACGCAGATAAGAGGCATCCTCCACAGCCCAGTCGTTGATATACATCGCACTGACACCGGCAGGGTTATAGATGCTGGCATTTGAGTTAATCTCACAGAGACGCTTGGCAAGGCCGTCGGCACCACCATACTGTGCGAGGGTGGCAGCATCGGGCTTGGCGAGATTGGCACCGGTAGCGGGATCAATCCACGTATAGCGGTTATTGAGATTGAAGTCAGCAACGAGGTTGTAACCCTTCGCACTGCCGGCATAGAAACTGTTGGCGAGTTTCGTACCGTTGACAATCTTGTTGCCCAACGAATAATCAAAGAAGATATTGAAGTCGAAACCTTTCCACGTACCGTTGAGACCGAAACCACCAGTAACAGAAGGAATGGTATTGCCGAGCTTCTGTTTGATAGGATCACCATTCTCGTCAACCTGATATTTCAAGCCACCGGGATAATAGTTACCACCCGTCAGCGTCTCACTGTTGTCTTTCAGTCCTTCACGGAGCACCCATTTGCCTTTCTGATAGATAAGTTCACCATTGGGGTTCAGCTCGGGATCATAAGCGGTGAAGAAGCCGTTGGTCTTATAGCCCCATACCTCACCGAGGCGGCCGCCTTCAGCGACAGCGAAGTCCTCGTACTTGGCGATGGTACTTCCGGCGAAGTTACTGCTCTGCCAGGGATTGTCACTATTGAGCTCGTCAATCTTATTCTTGTTCCAGGAGATATTGAACGTACCATTGAGGGAGTAGTCCTTCTTGTCAAGGATCACACCGTTGAGGGTGAACTCGATACCCTTATTGGATGTCTTTCCGAAATTCTGATACTGATAGCTGTAACCGGTATTTGACGGAATCTCCACACGCATGAGCAGGTCTTTCGTCGTATTCCAGTAGAGATCCAACGTACCGTTGATACGGCCGCCGAGGAAGCCATAGTCAATACCGAAGTTACGCGTCACCGTCGTCTCCCATTTCAGATCGGGATTATAGAGATAGGTGCCACGCTCAAGCTGGGACGTACGCGTCTCATCGAAGAACGGCGCCTTGGTGTTGTTGCTGGCCATGGAATAAGTAGTAAACAACTGTCCGGCAGGAATACGGTTGTTACCGGCAGTACCGAAACTCAGACGGGCCTTGAGGTTGCTGAGCCATTTCACGTTCTTCAGCCATTTCTCCTCACTCATACGCCAGGCAAAAGCCAGAGAGGGGAAGTAGCCCCAGCGGTGACCGTCGCCGAACTTGGAAGAACCATCAGCACGGAGCGTGAAGGTTGCCAGATATTTATCGGCAAGGGTGTAGTTGATACGGGTGAAGAAAGACAGCAGGTTGTCATCGGCTGCTATCGTCGTCAGATACGGCAGGGCTGTTCCGGCAGACGTGTTACTCTTGATTTCTTCGAAGTCCATGGAAGAGGGGAAGGCGACGACGGTATTCTCATGTGTCGTCTCTTTCGTACTGCTCCACTCATGACCGAGGAGGACATTGATATGATCGCGGCCTCCGAAGAGTTTGTTGTTGTCGTATGTGAATGTGTTGGCATTGCGCCAGTTCTGATATTCCGTATGCTCATAGTCCAGCTGCGGCTGACCGTTGTAGCCGTACTTGGAGTTCTGTGTTGCGTCGGAGAGCCAGATCGTATTGTCATCCTCATAACGCCAGCCATAACCGAACTCAGAACGGAAAGTGACATGTTTCCACGGTTTCCAGTTGACACCGGCATTATAATCCTGACGGAAACGCTTCTGTACACGGTCAGTGGCATTCATACGGACGAACGGATCCTTCAGCGTGGAGGAGCTGTTGCTCTCATCATCATCATTGTCGGCCAACGGAGAGACAGGACGGAAACGAATCGTATTGGCAACAATAGAGTTGGCGGCATTGCTCTGGTTGCTCTCTGCGCCACCACTCAGACCGTCGATCTTCGTATAGGCGAGGCGGGCATTGAAGTCGAGGTTTAACCACTTATTCAACTTGGCATTGAGCTTCGTTCCGATATTGTCTTTCTTGTAACCGGAACTGCGCATGATGCTGTTCTCGTCATTATGGGCAAAGCTGACATTGTACTTGATATCCTTCGAGCCACCGCTGACATTGGCGTTGTACTGCTGCTGGAATCCCGTACGACCGAAGAGCTCGTCCTGCCAGTCGTCACCCTTGACGCTCTTCCAGATATCCATATCGCTATAGTCACCGTAATCGGTGGAACCGAGTTCCTGCTGATAAGCGACATAGTTATAGGGATCCATAACTTTGATCTCCTTGGTGAGCTTCTTCCACGACAAGGCGGCATTCATACTGACCTGTGTCTTGCCTTCCTTACCGCTCTTCGTCGTGATGATGATGACACCATTGGCACCACGGGCACCATAGATAGCCGTGGAGGAAGCATCCTTCAACACATCGATCGTCTCAATCTCGGAGGGTGCGATATCACTGATGGAACTTACGGGGAAGCCATCAACGATATACAACGGAGAGTTGTCCTGCGACAGAGAGCCACCACCACGGACACGGATCTTCACATCAGCATCGGGAGAACCTTCGGTCGTCGTGATGTTCACACCGGCAAGTTTACCCTGCATAGCTTCACCGACATTGCTCACAGGAACATCAGCGAGCTTGTCAGCGCCGATAGAGGCAACGGAGCCCGTCAAGTCTTTCTTGCGGACCGTACCATAACCGATGACGACAACATCATTGAGATTGTTGGCATCATCCTCCATCTTAACCTTAAACTGGGTCTTGTCGCCGACCTTGATGGTCTTCGGCTTCATACCTACATAGGTAATCTTCAGGACCTTCTTCGATCCTTTCAGGTCAAGGGAGAAATTACCATCGATATCCGTCACTGTACCATTGCTGGCAGTGCCGTCCTCCATAACGGTAGCACCAATAATGGGCTCGCCGGAGGCATCTGTGACATTTCCTTTGACCGTCTGCGCAGAGAGGGACGTGACGCTGAGCATCATGCCGCCCATAAGCGCTATTCGCATCTTCTTCGAATAACCAGACATATATTTGCTTTTTAGATTAGTGATAAATTTATCTTTGATTTCGCAAAGTTACGCATTTTTTTCTATATCCGTCTCTCTCCTCTCCTATTTTCTTGCGCAAACGTTTACGTAAAAGGATAAAAAAGAAGCGGCCTTGCGGCCGCTTCTTTTATTTAATCACTTTCTTACCGTTATGGATCAACAGTCCACATGTATTTTGACTCACACGCTGACCACCTATATTATAATAAGGTGTATCGGCCCGATTACCGTCCTCCGTAATGGAACGGATAGCCGTTGCCAACGTAGCCGTACCTGCCGTACCGAGGCCGCCCATGACATTGGCGGCACGGACGGTCCAGACGTCTGGCGTTGTCGTTGCTGCCTTGGCGGAAGAAGTTGTGGCAGCAGCGGTGGTGTCAAAGCTTGTAGCCTCTGTGATCGTGACAAGGCTGCCATTGCGGAAGATGAGATAAGTACTGGCACCGTCAACAGCCGTCCAACTCAGACTGCCGCCGTTCAGTGTGACGACGGGAGCGGCACACTGTAGGGTGAAGGCTGCCGGTGTCCAGTTGGTAAAGACCTTGTCGAGGGCGAAATTGCTCACCTGATCGGCAGGGAGAATCGTCTCCTTCGAAGAGGTCTGGTTGTTAAAGGTGAAGTCCACAACATTCGATGCCGGAGAGATCACATTACCATTCTCATCCATACTGTTGTACTCCCAGAAGTTCTGCGGCATCACATTCATGCCATTCGGCTCCCAACGGGTAGCACGGATCTTCGTAGCAGCAGCACCGGCGAGGGTTGTGTTGAGGAAGGCCACACGGGCAGCACCATTCCAGGCACGACCAAAGTCATACTGATCATCACCGCCGAGTTTCACGGTACAGCCGTCGAAGACATAACCGTAGTTGCTGTTCGTGGCATTGGCCGTGATATGGGCACTCTTTCCGGCCTCGTTGAAGAGGACACAATTCTTGAAATAAGCATCACCATCACCACAGAGATAGTCGACAATACCGTGGATCTCACTGTTCTCGAAATAATACTGGCCCTTACTGTTGTTATGACTATAGTAAGTATCCTGGAAAGAGAGCATCTTCACATTCTTGCAGATCGTCTGCGTGCCCTCATCCTGGAGACAGACGGCACGGCCCGTAGCTCCTGTAGTGGTGTTGAAGGGATAGTTGTTCTTCAACGTCAGATCCTGCAGATAGAGTCCCGTGGACTTATTATATAAGGTGGCGGTGACATTGATACCTTCCGTTTCCGGCTTGTTGACGAGGACAACTCCATCCTCACTCTCACCGATGAGGGAGATATTCTTACCACTGACACGGTTCAGGACCTTATTGCCAAAGTCATAAGTGCCATTGGGCAGGAAGATGAATTTACGCTCATCGGTATTCGTACCGGCACACTCCAGAGCAGTCAGCAATCCAGTAGCATCACCGCTCTTCACGACATACCAGTTGCCGGTCTGCGTGAACGGCACCTTACCGAGATTGACAATAGAGAGGGCATGGAGGTAGGCACTGCCATTGAAAGAGAGCGTATAAGTACCCACTTCACCCGAATAGTTCAGGATAGCGATATCACCATCGGAAGTACTCTGTGCCTGGGTCGTGGCAATCGTATTTCCCTTACTGTCGAGTAAGTCAATTGTGGATGCCACATTGGTATATTTGCAGAGTGTCAGTTTGATATAACCCTTCGCACCCAGCAGCAACTGAATCTTATCTCCATTGTTGAACACCCAACCATGGTTCGCATCATGGAACTTTCCAGTGCCGGAGACGGTAAAGGCCTCATGATCGGCGGGATCGAAAAACTCATCACAGAGGGAATAGTCGTAACGGGCCGTATCATTGGCCGTCTCGATAGCAGTGACAAGCGCATAGAGGCTGAGATCGGAAGTGACGACGTCGGAAGTGGTATATTTCTTACCCTTTCCGGCCTGCGCCGTCCAGCCACGGAACTTATACCCGTCTTCAACAGAAGGATCAGCGACAGCGAAAGAAGAGATGGCGGCATCCTTCTCTACAGTCTGTGTTCCAAGGACCGTCGTGCCGTCAGAAGCATAATAAGTAAGGGTGTAGTCGGGTTTCCAAACGAAGGTAGCAATATAATTCGTCGTGAGACCATTCAGGGTGACAGGGATCGTGACAACCGTCATATCATCCTTCGTGGTATACGTGACCGTACCCACAGTACCATTGGAAGCGACAGCCGTCACAGGGTTGTCAGCACTCGGCATCTTCGCGCTCTTGCTGACTTCGAGGGTAGCCGTCTGACTGCCATCCTTGGCCTCGGAGAAGATATCAATGGCGGAATAAGCCTGACCATTGACGGTCAAAGACTCCAACATCGGGGTATTACTCAGATCGACCAAACCATAGAGGGCGAGGTCGGACATGTAAGCGTTCTGATTCAAATTAAAGTTATAAAACTTCACCTCCACATTTTCCTGCAGATCGGCAGGGATGGCGATGGTGTCGTTCTCACCCGTTGTCGTGGTGATGGACTGGTTGAAGAGGGTGGTCCATTCGGTCGTTCCGGCCTTTCGTGCGGCAACGGCCCAACCACGTCTACCACCCGTGGCTGCCTGATGGAAGACAATCTTCGTGAGGTTCTTGATCGCAGAGATCATCGCATAAGGCTCATTGGCTTTTACCTCTGCTGTATATTTCGCGCTCTGCATGTAGCCCGTGAAAGTCGGAGTCGTGAATTTCGCGTCATTCTTACCGGCAGGATCGACGCCGACACCACAAAGGGTAAACGTGAGCGTCTCATTACTGTAAAGGGTCGTCACGGACTGCGTCGAGGGAGTCTCATTATTGGCTTTGCGGTCAATAGACGGCCAGTCGGTGAAATCAGTGGTGTACAACGCCTTCTCCTGACGAGGGTCCTTTTGTACAACGACGATACGTCGGAGATAGGAACTGCCCGTACCGATGATCTCTACATAACCCGCTTTAGCCTCAGCAGCAGTAGCGATATGGGTCGTCGTTACTTCCGTGGCTTCAATGCCACCGATGGTGTAGTTTGTATAAGCTGCACCATCACTGACAACAGTCACCTCATCCTTAGCATGCTTGACAGGGACCTGGATGATCGTGCCACTGTTAAACTGTGCGTCACCATTAGAACGGACTGCCAATTTACCATTTGTGGCATCTACCGTAAGCAAAATGCCGTCAACATCGGAAGCGACAACACCCGTCCTGCCCTGAACGGCCACTGACGTGATCGTCGACGGGATTCCGTTCTGGAAATCCCATTGTGCCGTGACATCCTGTGCCGACATACGTTGCGGCAACAATAGGATACACAACAATCCTAAGAAGTAGAATAATTTGTTCATTGTAGTGTTAGTTTTTAGTATAAAAACGCCGCAAAAATACAAAAAAATCCGATAGAGACAAAATTTCTATCGGACTTTTTTTATAAAAAATAAAATTACTGGTTATTCTTCGTGAACTCCTCCGGCAACTTCGGCATTGCGCCGTCCTGCGTGCAGACGAAAGCACTGACCTTCACGGCAAGCTCATGGGCTTTCTTCACAGGCATTCCGTTGAGGATTGCCGCCGTGAAAGAGCCGGTGAAACTGTCGCCGGCGCCGACGGTATCGGCGACCTTCACCTTCGGTGTCTCCTGGAACGACAACTCGCCGGGGGTGAAGACATAACTGCCATTCGTGCCACAGGTGAGGACGAGCATGCGGAGGTTGTATTTGCCGAGGATCAGCCAGCACTTGTTCTCGATATCCAAGCCGGGATAACCGAACATACGTCCGATGGTCACGAGTTCCTCATCATTGATCTTCAGAATATCACAACGCTTCAGACTCTCCTGGATGACCTCCTTAGAATAGAAGTTCTGACGGAGGTTGATGTCGAAGATCTTCAGACAACTGGCCGGCGTACTGTCGAGGAACTGATAAATCGTCTTCCGGGATACTTCACTACGCTGAGCGAGAGAACCGAAGCAGACAGCCTCGCAGTGATGGGCAGCCTCCTCGATCTCCGGGGTGAAGGGGATATTATCCCACGCTACATTCTGCTTGATGTCATAAGTAGGTACGCCCTCTGCATCAAGCGTGACAGCGACGGTACCCGTGGGGTAGTCGACACGCGGCATGACATACTTCAAACCTTTGGCGTCAAACTCCTTCAGGGTCTCATCACCGAGCGCATCCTTACCGACGGCACTGACGGCACGGGCATCAAAACCAAACTGACTGGCATGGTATGCGAAGTTTGCCGGTGCACCTCCTAATTTCTTTCCTTCGGGGAGGCAATCCCACAATGCCTCTCCCAATCCTACAATGATCTTATTCATATCGTTAGTTTTTAGTTTTCTTTAATTTTTCCGATATAAGTAGCCAAATAGACGACACCGACGGCCATGACGGCAACGGCGGCAGCAACGGTATGAGCGGCATCCGTCGCCCAGCCCATAACCATCGGGAAGACGGTACCACCGAAGAGGCCCATGATCATCAGTCCGCTGACCTCGTTCTGTTTCTCCGGCTCACTCTTCAGCGCCTGGGCGAAGACGAGGGAGAAGACGTTACTGTTGCCGTAGCCCACGAGGGCGATACTCGTATAAAGGATCCATTTCTCATGTCCGAAGAACAGCCCGCACATCGACAGAGCCATGAAGAGGATAGAAATGGCAAAGAACAACCGGTTGTTAAGTACACGCAGGATGATCGTTCCGGTGAAACAGCCGATGGTACGGAAGATAAAATATAAAGAGGTGGCAAAGGCGGCCTCGTCGAGCGTCATGCTCAGGCGTTCCATGAGGATCTTCGGTGCCGTGGTATTCGTACCGACATCGATACCGACGTGGCACATGATGCCGATGAAACTCAGCAGGACGATCGGCGTGCCGAGGAGCTTGAAGCAGGCGATGAACTGATGACCGACACTCGGCAGTTGACGATGTTCCTTCAGCTCCGGTTCCTCTATGGGCGTGGAGAGGAGGAAGATGGAGGCGGCGATACCGATGATCATATAGATCGGGAAGAGGACGCGCCATCCGAGGCCGAAATTCGGGATATCACTCACCGACCCCCACATGGCGATATACGGAGCCATGAAAGAGGCGATGGCCTTGATGAACTGTCCGAAGGTCAGCGTGGAGGCGAGATGACCGCCCTGCACGACGGTAGACACCAACGGGTTCAGCGAGGTCTGCATGAGGGCGTTGCCGATACCGAGGAGTGAGAAAGAGATGAGCATCACGTAGAAGTTCTCCGAGAAGATCGGCAGCAACAGGGAGAAGACGGTGACGACGAGGGAGAGGAGCACGGTCTTCTTCCGTCCGATCTTGTTCATCAGCACGCCCGTAGGCACGGAGAAGATCAGAAACCAGAAGAACACGAGTCCCGGCAGTGAGTTGGCCATGGAGTCAGAGAGTCCGAGGTCATGCTTCACGTAGTTGGAAGCGATACCCACGAGATCGACGAATCCCATGGCAAAGAAGCAGAGCATCACAGATGACAGTGCCAACGCATTAACTTTTTTATTGTCCATTGTGGTTAGGTTTTTACTTGTCCTTGAATTGTTTCGCTGGGCAAAATTATTGTATTTGTTGATTTCTTACGTCTATTTTCAGTTCATCCTATCCAAATGTTGTTTCATGTAACCATAGTGAAAGAGAATGAACGATTTTTTTCATCCGTCTTGTGTGACTACGCGTTCTCCTTGAGCTCCGTGGGATACTTTCCAAACTGCTTTTTGAAACAAGTAGTGAAATAACCCGGCGTGCTGAAACCGACATCATAGGCCACCTGCGACACGGTGAGATCCGTTGTCTCCAGAAGCTTATGCGCCCGTTGCAACCGCATCTCCCGAAGCAGCTCCACGGGTGACAGTCCCGTGAGCGCCTTCACCTTCCGGTACAGTTGTACACGACTCATGCCCAGCTCCGTTCCCAGGTCATCCATTTTCAGATCACTCTCTCCCATTCTCTTGAGGATGGTCTGACGAAGCTGATTAATGAATCTCTTATCCACCGTCTTCAGTTGTTTCTCCTCCTCCTTGGAATCAAAGGAATGAGCCATGAAAAGTCGGCGGAGCTGACGGCGGGATTTGAGAAGATTATCGATGCGCGCCAGGAGGAGGTCGGCATTGAAAGGCTTGGTCATGTAAGCATCAGCGCCGGAGCCCAGTCCCTCCATCTGCTGCTCATCGGTACTGCGGGCCGTGAGGAGGATGACGGGGATATGGCTCGTCACCTCGTTCTCCTTGATTTTCTTGCAGAACTGCAGACCATCCATCACGGGCATCATCACGTCGGAGACGATCAGATCGGGCACGCTCTCCCGCGCCAGTGTCAGCCCGCTCTCCCCGTCAGCAGCCTCCACGACATGATAGCGGTCACAGAGCAGCGTATGGAGATAGTTACGCATATCCTCATTGTCATCAACGATGAGAATAGACGCCAGCCCCTCACGGTCATTCTTCAGCAGTTCCACCCTACCCTTCTGTACAGCGTCCTCCACGTTCTGCCTTTCTTCCCGGATTGCGACAGAATAGTCATCGACTGTGGGTGGCACTTCCTTTCGGAAGTTGAGCACGTCATATACAATACGGCTGAGCTGGGAGACATTACGTTGAAGGATATCCACCAATTGCCGATCTGCATCCTTCAGTGTCTCACTGCCAGCGAGCTGTCTCAAAGGGCCCTCTATCAACGTCAGCGGCGTGCGCAACTGATGACGGGCATTGGTATAAAAGAGTGTCTGCTCCCTACTGAGTTCCTTGATCTTCCTACCGGCACGACGCAGCTGGACGACGGCACGCCAGATCAAGATCAAAGCGACGACGAGCAGGACGATGGCAATGAGGGCCGTTATGCTCACCATACGCTGCGTATGATAGAGGCCGAAATAATCCTCCAATTTATTCTGCAACACGAGCAAGTCATTGGTCTGCCGTTGCAGTTCCATACTGCTCTGCATGAGGATGGGCGCATTATCGGGCGTGACAATGACACTCTTCATGATTGTCGTCTTCTGATAAGGCTTCTTCTGCAGAATGTCGAGGGCCAGCCGGATGATCTGGTCGCCATGGGTGGGATAGATATAGGTACCGGCGAGTTCTCCTTTCTCTACGGCATCGATACCTTCTCCGGGTCCTGGCAAACCGTCAATGCCCAGGAAACGGATATCGCCAACATTCCCACGGACATCCTTGACGGCACGACGGGCCCAAAACGCGGCGAGGTCACTATGGCAGAACACGAAATCGGGCGTATCATGCGTTTTCAACCATTGCTTCATCGCCGCATAGACAGCTTCATTGGTCCAATCGGTATTGACAAAGGAATAATCGATATCAGTATGCGAGCGCATGACCGACTGAAAACCATGATGACGGTCACGAGCGGGCGAGGAGACTGTGCCCCCGGTAATCTCCAGAATCCGTGGGCGGTGGTCATAGCTGCGGTCACGAAGCAGAGAAAGGGTATAATGGCCCATGGCCTTTCCGGCCTCCACATTATCTCCACCAATATACGCCGTATAGTTACTTCCCTGCGCCTTCCGGTCGAAAAGGATCACGGGAACTCCGGCCCTGTAGGCACGGTCGATAGCCGGCGAGATCTCCTCATAACTGTTCGGCGCTACGATCAAAAGATCAATTCCAGACGCTACCAAGCTGTCGATCTGCTGAATCTGCCTACGGGAGTCATTATCCGCATTCGCGATATCCACCTTCACCTCTTTATTATATAGGTGTTGGGCCGTCAGCATCTCCTGATTCACCTTATCCCGCCATTTACCTCCTACGCATTGGGACACACCAATATGCCACCGGTAGTCTTTACCACCCGAGCAGCCTGACAACAGGCAAATGAGGAGAAATAATAGGCAACGAAATAAGGTCGTCGGTTTCATATGCAAATAGAGGGTTTATGGTTCTGTTTGCAAATATAGTGAAAAACGGGGAAACTGACAAAAACAAGAAATGTTTTTCTTGAGTTTTTTCAAAAAAAGGTATCAGAAAAGAGGCCGACAACGTTGTCGGCCTCTACACACTAATGAAATCACACAACCAATTACTTGATCTCAAAGATCATTGCCTTACCACCCTTTACACTCAACTTATTATACGGAGAGGAGGGGAATACGAGATTCGTCATTGCCATTTTGCCATCGGCATCAAAGGCCTCAATGCTACAGCGATCGACGAAGATGCGGAGACTGTTGATCTTGCCGTGAGTAGGCGCCGTCGTCACCACGGGGAAGGCCTCGGAGAAGTCTTTCTGACCACTCTTCCGGCGGTCCATGGAGAAGGTCTTGGCTTTGGCGTTGTAGACCATCGTCACCTGCTCGCCCTTAGCATTGCTGAGCGTGATCGTCGCTTCATTGCGAAGATTGCTGACCACAATCTCACAAGCAGCAGAGGGACTACTGAGTTTCTTACCGCGGGCGGCGAGCATCTCCTTGGAAGGAACGACACTCACATACTCCTCATCACCATCACGGAAGAGTTCGAGATCGCGGGGTATGGAGTTAGCGGAGCGGAACTGCTGCGTAGGCACCTGCGTGGCATACTGCCAGTTACTCATCCACGCCAGGGCGACATGGCGGCCGTCGGGAGCATTGTTGAAAGTGACGGTGGCATAGTGGTCCTTGCCATAGTCCATCCATTTCGTCACCTCGGGCTTGCTCTCGCACGTGAACTTGTGGCCGTCGAACGTGCCGACGAAATATTGGGTGGCACTACCGCCGAAGGGACCGCCGGGGTTGATATTGCAGACAAGCACCCATTTGCCATTTTTCATCTTCATCAGATCGGGACACTCCCATACGCCGTCGTGATTGCCATAGCCCTCACCGAAAGAGCTCTCGAATTTCCAGTCCTTCAGATTCTTCGAGGAATAGATATTCATGTGCTGACCACAGGAGACGGGCATATAATACGTTTTGAAGTCCTCCGCATAGATGACATGGGGATCACGGAAGTCGGGAGCCTTGACGGTGATGATGGGGTTGTCGGCAACCTTCGTGAAGGTCTTTCCGTTGTCGGTGCTGTAGGCCATGCTTTGCGTCTGCGCCTCACGGGCGGAGGTATAGTAGGCGATGATGGCATCCTTGCCGTAACCGGCGGCATTCTCGTGGTCGACGATGCTCGAGCCGCTGAAGATCGTGCCCCAGGCATCGGGCTGTACGGGATCACCCTCGAAAGTCCAGTGTACGAGATCCTTACTGGTGGAGTGGCCCCACGTCATGTTGTCCCACAGAGATCCGTAGGGATTATGCTGGAAATAGAGATTCCACACGCCGTCCTTATAAAACATGCCATTGGGATCGTTCATCCAGCCCCAAGCGGGAGAATGATGATAAGCCGGACGGTATTTTTCTCGGTTTTTACTGTCGAAGGTGTCGGAAGCCTTCATCGTCTGCCAGCAGGAGAAAGTCTCGATATTTCCGGAGGAGCGGCGGTTGGCCGGGAAGACGATATCGAGAGACAACGGCTTCTTCTGGTCAAACTCACTCAGATCCAAAGGTACGTAATAGTCAGGCTTACCGATGGCCAGGCGCACACGGATACTCTTGACGCAGTGGTTGTCCTGGTTGACGCGGACCTCCGCGGTCTCTTCCTTCTCCTCTACGGGGAGGAGGATATAGCGCTGCGTCGTCGTCACCCGCTCAATGGCGTGGTTGTCACTGAGGAAACGGGGAGCGGCAAGGCCGTTGTTTTGTGCCTGGGCGATGCCGATGTTCATCAGCACGGCAGCCAGAAGGATCGTTATTTTCTTCATTTTATGGTCTTGGTTTAATGGATGATGATTAATATCCCTTATTCTGCGTGTACAGTCCGGGGATGTAGTAAATCTGGTTATAAGGCACGGGGAAGTACTCATTCTTGCCCTTTGTGAAGTGGGCATCTTGGTAGTACTGCGCGTAGGTCTGACCATCATAGGAGTCCTTGGCCTCACGAGAGAAGTATGCGTTCAGCGTAGAGGAGAGAAGGCCCCAGCGGCGCAGGTCGAAGAAGCGCTCATGCTCCTGACCCGTCTCCAGACGACGCTCCCAGCGCAGGCACTGGCGGGCTGTCTCCTTGTCCTGGAAATAAGACTCGGGATAGAGACTGATCTGACACTGGTCGGTAGCATACTTGATATGCTTGCTGATAGAGTTGGCGGCACGCTGACGGATGTTGTTGATGATGGTGCGGGCCTCTTCCAGACGACCCAGTTCGATGAGTGCCTCGGCACGGTCGAGCATGACATCGGAGTAGCGGAGAACATATTCGTTCATGGCGAAAGCCTGCCAAGGACTATTGTAAGTCTCACCCTTGCTGCGCTGTGGTACGCACTTCAGTGTCGTGTAATAGCCGTAAGTGTTCGGCGTGCGGGAGTTGGCAGTAGTCATGGTATACTCTGACTCATACTTATAAGGGAAGGTCGGCATACCCACGGTGTGGAACAAGCGCGGATCCCATTTCTGTGTGGTCGGCTTGCCATTGACAGGATGATCATTAGTCTTGTCGAAATCTTTAAACTCCGGCAGACCGTTGCTCGTCTTAAAGGCGTTGACAAAATCCTGTGACGGTTTCTGGAAGTCCCAGCCGCAAGTCCACATACCCCATGCGCCATTGAGCATATTCGACCAGTTGGCACGGCCAAAGGTTGTATGGTCATCCGCATAATCACTGGCTTGTACGGCGAAGATACTTTCCTTATTATTCTTGTAATCAGGGAGGAAGATGTCGCCATAGTCAGCGAGGTAGCCATACTGTGACTTGACTACCACGTCCGTATAGTCGACGACCTTCTGCATGTAGTCCTTATTGATGAAGTTCACGCCCGTGCTGTCCTCATAGCCATTACCCCAGGCACGCTGCAGATAGCACTTGGCCAGATAAGCGGCAGCAGCCACCTTGTTGGCTCTTCCGGCACCATCCGTCGGACTCTCGGGCAGATCATCGTAGGCAGCCTTGAAGTCGCCGATGATCTTATCCCACATCTGCTCATGCGTCAGGGCGTCGTTGCGCGTCTGCTCCTGGGTGCCATTCTTGTAGACTTCCTCGTCAATCCATGGGATCTTGTTGAACACCATGAAAAGCTTGTAGTAGAAGTGTGCACGAAGGAACTTCACCTCAGCGATGCGCTGCTTCGTCGTAGCCTCCCCGAGGACACGGTCACCATTCTCATCCAAAGAGATCAGCGCACGGTTGCAACGGGAGATGGCACTATAGAGACGGTACCACAGCTCGTCGAGAGGGCCTAACGTCGGTGTCAGCGTGGAGAAGATCTCTACGGAGTGGTAATCGGTATCCGTCAATCCCGAGCCACCTTTCAAGCAGTCGTCAGAGGCGAGGTCGCCATAAGGCCAGAGGTTGAACGGATAAGTGAACCAACAGTCGCCAAGCATAGCGTAAGCACTGGTGACCATACCCTCGGGATCAGCGAAAGCCTTGTCCTCATCTACCACGGCGGTAGGCTTGTAGTCAAGATAATTGTCGCAAGATGTAAGAGCCAGCGATGCGACACAGAGCATGGCAACCTTCTTGCCGATGCTTTTTATATTGATATGAATCGTGTTCATAATATAATTTCCAATAATATGATTCCCTAATAATAATGAATTGAATGTTTAGAAACCTACTTGCAGTCCGAAGGAGACAGATGTCGGCAACGGATAGTTCCAGTTGGGATTCTCCGGGTCGGAGCAAGTCAGGCTGCTGCTCTTGATGGTCAGCAGGTTCTGTCCGGAGACATAGACGCGTGCTTTAGACATCGAGAGTTTCTTCAAGAGAGACGCCGGGAGGTTATAACCAATCTGCAGCGTACGAAGCTTCAGGTAAGAGCCATTCTCAACGTAATAAGAAGAGACTCGTCCCTCATCGGCGGTATTATTGGTGGTCAGCGCCGGAATGGTGGAACTGGTATTGTCCGTAGTCCATGCGCCGAGCATACGACTACCCTTGTTGGACCCGGCATCCGTGATGCTCCAGAAGTCGGTCTGGAATTTCTGATTGTTGTAGACATCCACGTCGGCGACACCCTGCCAGAACATGGTCAGGTCGAAGTTCTTATAGGTCAGACCGATGTTCAAGCCATAAGAAAAGGCGGGAACAGGATCGAGAATCCATGTCTGGTCTTTCTCGTTGATAACGCCATTATGATCCAAGTCAGCATATTTCAAGCCACCGACACGTGCGTTGGGCTGACCGGAAGCTTTCACTTCGTCCTCATTCTGGAACAGTCCCTGAGCAACATAACCCACGATAGAACCATAAGGTTTCTTGGCCTGAACGAGGTTTTGCGTGGAAGTGTGCGCGTATGCACCGGTTGTAGAAGACGGCAGACTCGTTACGCGGTTGCGATAGAAGTCGAGATTACCATTAAGATCGAGTCCCAATCCGCAAGCCAGTGTCTTACGATAGCCGACCGTGAACTCCATACCCCAGTCACGGAGCGAAGGACCATTGGACCAGCGGTTGCCACCCTCACCCATGACGCCGAGGAAAGCGGGATTGATCAACATGTCGTCAATATTCTTGATATAAGCATCAACTGTACCATAGAGGCTGCCGTCGAGCACAGTATAATCGAGACCGATATTATATTGTGTCGTCGTCTCCCATTTCAGATCTTCGTTGGCCGTCTGTGTGGCACGATAGCCAGAAGGGAAAGTACCGGAACCAGCCTCGTAGATGTCATAAGCGGTAGAGGTGACACGGTCGAGTCCGTAGTCGGTCACATAAAGACCATAATGCGCATTGTTGTCGATGCCTTGGTTACCAGTCTTACCCCAGGAGAGGCGCAGCTTAGCATCATCAAGCCATTTCTCATGCAACAGCTGTGAGAAGCGGAAGCCGAGGGAGGCGGCGGGGAAGTTACCCCAGCGGTGCTTCTTACCGAAGCGGGAGCTGCCATCATGACGCAGGGTGAAAGAAGCCAACAGCAAGTCGTTGTAGTTATAGTCGGCCTTACCGAAGAAGGAAGCCAGACGATAGCCTACCTTAGCGCCCGTGTTGCGCATGGTGCCGGTAGCGGCATTCGGCCACATATAATCAACATCCTCAAGGGCATAGCCCTCAGAGATCGCATGGAAATCCAGATAACTCTGCTTGTTGATCTCAGAACCGAGCAGCACGTTGAAGTGATGCTTGTTCTTGATGTCGAACAGATAGTTGAGGGTGTTGGACCAAGTATAGTTGGTGTTGTTGGTCTGACCTAAGTCTGTCCGTGCTGTATTGTTGTTGACAATATCTGACTTAAAAGTATGGGTCAGCGCATTAATGAAAGAGGTGGTGTAGTCTACACCGAAGTTGGAGCGGAATACAAGGCCCTTGATCGGTTTGATATCCACATAAGCATTACCGAAAAGTCTCCAGTAGTCAAGATGGTTGTCCTTGTTCTGATAGAGCTCGCGCAACGGGTTCTGACGGTCGCTCATGCCACCTACCGGACCGGCGAAGGTCGTGCCGTCAATCTCATAGACGGGGACGGTCGGCGACATCTTCAGGGCGTCCTCCATCGGCGCGGCGTCGACCTGCTTCGTATACGACAGCGTGAAGTTCTCACCCACGGTAACTATCTTGTTGATGTTGAAAGAAGTATTCATACGAGCCGACAGACTCTGGAAATCGGTATATTTCAAAATACCCCTATTGTTCTTATAGCCCAGGGAGAAGAGCGCCGAGCCTTTGTCGGTAGCTCTCGACAGGGCTACGTTATAGTTCTGCGCAAAGCCGGTACGGGAGATCTCATCCACCCAATCAGTATTGGAGAACAGCATCGTCTTCTTACTATTGATGTAGCCATCGTAACGGCCGTTCACCGTGTAGTTCTGATACTGACTCGTTGCGGGGTTCCAAACCGTGATACCAACGCCCTGCGCCGCATTGAGCGAGAGGCCGTAATTGCTGGCATAAGCCACGGGATCGAGACCATCGTTGAGTGCTGCCTGCGCCATGGCCGTAGCATAGCCTTTCGTATCCAGCAGTTTCATCTTCGACTGAGAAGTATAGAACTGTGCCGTGAGATTCGTAGAGAAATCTACATTCACCTTATCACTCTTCTTTCCGTGCTTTGTTGTGATGATGATCACGCCGTTGGCAGCACGGCTACCATAGATAGAGGCGGAGGCGGCATCCTTGAGTACCTGCATGCTCTCGATATCATTACTATTGAGGGTATTGAGGCCGGAAGTCATAGGCACACCATCCACGATGTAAAGCGGATCCTGCGAAGAGTTGAAAGAGCCGATACCACGGATTCTTACCGTTGCCGTTCCACTCGGTGAACCGGTATCCGTGATGGTCATACCGGCCACCTTTCCTTGCAGTGACTTCATCGGGTCAGCATCGGGAGAGGTCGTGATACCATCGGTCTTCACGACGGAGACGGCACCCGTCAAGTCTGCCTTACGCTGAACCTGATAACCGGTGACGACAACCTCACTGAGTTCCTTGGCGTTTTCCTTTAATACAATTTGAAGATTTGGAGCAGCTTTCACCTCCTGGTTGGTATATCCTATATAGGAGATGACAAGAGGGGCACCCGTTTGTGCCTTGAATGTGAACTTACCGTCAAGGTCGGTGACGGTGCCGTTGGATGTACCTTTCTGGATGACTGAGGCGCCGATGACCGGCTCGCCCGTGTTGTCCGTGACGGTACCGCTGACTGTGATGTCCTGTTGTGCCAGCGCCGTTGTCGAAATGGTGAACGACAAGGCCATCGGCAAGAAGAATTTGAGATGATTCATCGTCTACAGTTTTTAGTTGTTTGATAATTGTTTCATTTGATGATTCGGAATATTTACTTTCGAATTCTGCTGCAAAGTTAATGTTCTCAGACTTTTCTCCCTTTAAAATTTCGTTCGAGACCTTCGAAATTTGTTTCATGTAACAATAATAAGAGGGAAAGTTTAAAATTTTAGAACCATCTCTCGTTGGCGGAATAAAGCATGTTTTTCAAGTATAAAGGAACGTCTTTCTGAAGGGGAAAAATAAACAAGGCATTTACGACACATAAACAACGTAGATAATTTTGTAAACAACGTGTTTACAAAATTATCTACGTTATTTATTTTAATGACTCAGACCCTCCATCTCCAGGGAAGCCCAGAGGAAGGGCCCGATGCCCTTGGCATCATTGTCGCGGATCGGCTCGCTCATGTAATAATCGAAGCTGCCGTCACGCTTGTAGTTAGGTTTCTTCACGTATGGGCCGGGGCCGGGACCGAGACCGCTGACGGCACAGCAACGGGTCAGCGACAAGGTCTTGTCGGCGTTGACACGGAGGAACCGGTGCACAACACCCGTGTAGGCTTTGATGCCGGCCTGAAGGAAATTGATGGTTTTCCCGTTTGCCTTCACTTGCTCCGGCAGATAACCCTTTCGCGACGCTTTCAACAGCACATAGGCGAACATGCTGGAGGCTGTTGACTCGAGGTAGTTACGAGGATCCTTCACGTCCATGACATCATACCATACGCCGGTCTGTGGATCCTGATGCTCCACGACAGCCGCCATAGCTTTCTGAAGGAGCTGTTCCACTTCGCCGCGACGGGGATAGTCGGCAGGCATGGCATCAAGACATTCCGTCATCGCCATGACATACCAGCCAAGCGCGCGAGCCCATGTATGTTTGCTGCGCCCCGTGGCGGGATCGGCCCAGAACTGCTGATGCGTCTCATCCCACGCATGTTTCCATAAGCCGGTCTGTGGATCATACGTCCTCTTGTCGGTCTTCTCCATCTGATCAACGGCATCATCGAGGATCTTCCATGCGGCTTTCTTCGACAGATGCTCCACGGCATACTGGCAATAGAACGGTAATCCCATGAAGATACCGTCAAGCCATACCTGATTGGCATAGATGGCCTTATGCCAGTAGACGCCCTCTTTTGTGCGCGGCTGGTTCTTCAACTGCTTGAAGAACGTCTTCAGCGCTTTCTCATTGCCCTCTCGCGGGTCGATCTGCTGCATACGGTCGATGAACTTGGCCGTACGGATATTGTCAAGATTGAAATCATCATAGTCATAGCCGGTGACGACCCCCTGGTCATCGATCATCTTTCGCGGATAGCTCTTGCAGTAACGGAGGATACTGTCACCACCATATTTATAATAGGTGTCGAGCATTCCTTCGAGTTCGATGCCCATAACATAACTCCACCGCGGTTTCTTGGCGAAGTCGAGGAGCCAGCTCTGTGGCGTCCGCTTCATCTCCGAATAGACAAGCCATTCGGAGAAGTGCTTAAAAGGGCGCTCACTCTCCGAGAGATAAAGGGATCCGTTGCAGAAGAGATTCTCGAAACGCACATTGCGCGTCTTTCCCGTAATTCTTACCGGATTCTTCTGCACGCCGTCGAAATGACAGTTGCGCACGGTGATGTCATAAACATTCTCCAAGGAGTCTCGACCATTGATGAGCACGCCATAGTCACTCTTCTTACACGTCACATTCTCCATCGTCACATTCCGGACCGTCGGCTCGAAACCACGGTAGCACGCCTCCTTCGGTTCATAGTCGAGGTTGATGCGCATGACGGCCTCACGGCACTGGCCGACACGGATGTTCCTGACGTTGATATTCTCGATGACGCCGCCGCGGCAGTTGTTGGTCTTGATACGCAGCACACGGTCGAGATTGGGAGAGTCCATCTCGCAGTCCTCGGCATAGACATTCTTGCAACCGCCGGAGATCTCACTGCCAATAACGATACCGCCATGGCCATCCTCCATCTTACAGTTGCGGATAATAATATTCTCTGAAGGCTGATTCCACAGACGACCATCATTATTTCTTCCACTCTTGATGGCGATACAATCGTCACCGGTGTGGAACGTGCAGTTCTTGATGATCACGTCCTGACAGGCCTCGGGATCACAGCCATCGCCGTTAGGACCTTCATTCCATACGTGGACGCCATCGACGGTGATACTCTTCGAGAGCAAAGGATGAATAACCCAGAAAGGAGAGTTGAGCAGCGTGACGCCCTGGATGAGGACACGCTCACAACGCATGACATTGATGAGCTGTGGACGGAGGCCTTGGCCAAGACCGAAGCGGCGCTTGTTGACGTCGACATCATCCTCGGCATATTTCAACAGACGGGCACGGCTGCCAAGGACCTGTGCCTCTTTCGTCACACCTTTCCGATAACCGAAAGAGGCCTTGCCACACATCGGCCACCACGTCTGGTTACTGCCGCCGCCATCAATGGTTCCCTCTCCCGTGATAGCAATATCAGTTGCTCCGTAAGCATAGATACAAGGACTGTAGTTCCAGCACTCCAATCCTTCCCACGACGTGCGGACGAGGGGATAGAGACGGGTGTCGAAAGCGAAATGAAGCGTGGCTCCTTTACTGACGACGAGATTCACATGACTCAGCAGACGAAGAGCACCTGTCTCCCAACGGCCGACAGGGATAATGACGCGCCCCCCGCCTCTCCGTGAGACCGTAGCGATGGCCTTGTTGATAGCCCGCTGGTTGTCAGCGGCAGAAGCGGTGACACGGGCACCATAACGTGTGATGTCAACATCACCTCCCGTGATCTGCGGTTTCTGAATACTCTGTTCGATCTTCCCTACAGCAGCCTCATCCCACGACGCAAAGGCAGAAGTGGACATAGCCAATAAGAGAATGACGAATAAGGTTCTAAATACATGCATGTCGATTTGTTTTTTAGTTTTTAAGATGCCGCAAAGATACAATAAAATTCATTATCTTCAAATTATTTTTACGAAAAAGTTGCGATTTTCATGAAAAAAGACTATCTTTGCCCTATGTACGGACATACATGATGATGTTCCATAACAAACTCGAACGATCTTGTTTCAAAACCTAAAACCCTAATGTACAATGATGAAATTAACGCTAATCTTTTCCTCCTGCCTTCTCGCCGGACTACTGCTGACTACCGGCTGTGAGAAGGTCACCGATGACACGACGGTCCCCACAAACCATCAGAGTCAGACGGACAACCACCGTACGGACCCTCAACCGACAGACACAACAACGAACGATCCCGGAAACACTGATCCAAACGACTCAGGTGGCTCCGGCAGTTCTGACAAAGGAAACTCCGACAGTACAGACTCGGGGAACTCCGGCGGTTCTGGCAATGGCGGCACAACGACTACGACGCCAGATCCCGCCTATTCCGTCGCATCCGCGATGTCCGCTCCCGAAGGGACAATTATCACAGTCGAGGGATACATTGTGGGTACCGCCAAACGGAGTATGAAGAACCTCGAGACTTCTGCACCTTTCTCCAACACTTCCAACCTGATCATTGCCGACAAAGCGGGAGAGACAAGCACGAGTCTGATGTTCTCCGTCCAACTCAAGAGTGGTCACATACAGACGATCCTTAATTTGAAGAATCATCCTGAGAACTACGGGAAGGTTGTCCATGTCACGGGAACACGCAAAAAGTACATTGGCATCCCCGGTGTCGTGAATCTCACGGACGCATCGCTGAAGTAAGGACATGATTGATCTTGTCCCTACCCTTCCCTTGCGATCTCTTTCATCTTCTCCACATTCAATATCTGCACCGTCCGTCCCTTCGTCGCCACAAGGCCCTCGTCGGCGAAGGAGGAGAGGGTGCGGATAGCATTACTCGTGGTCATATTCGACATACTTGCCAGATCCTCACGGCTCATCGTCACACCGAGTGTCTTCCCATCATCCTGTAAGCCATAACGATCCACAAGGGCACAAAGGGTATCAGCCAGACGGCCACGGATATGTTTCTGCGTCAGATGGAGCGTGCGCTCATCACTCTGCCCCAGCTCCTTACTCAGATGATAGATGAAAAAACGGGAAACACAGAAGTCCTCTTCCATCAGACGACGGATAAAAGTGGATGGAACCTCAGCAACGACAGAAGGCTCAAAGGCTTTCGCTGACGTCATATAGATCTCATGGGCGAAAAAGGCACGGTAGCCGAAAAACTCATTAGGACGATAGACACGGACAATCTGTTCCCGTCCGTTGATGCCTTCCTTGTAGATCTTTACTTTTCCCCGGACCAAGAAGAACATGTTCATCGGACGCTCTGCACCATGATAGATGATCTGTCCCTTACGGAAGCTATGCACGGAGAGGACTTCCGTGAGCTCCATCCTACGTTCTACAGACAAACCACCAAGTACGGTGGACACCTGTTCCACCACCTTTTCCTTACATTCAAAATCATGCCGTTTAATCATCCTGAATCCCTTTCTTGTGTGCTCTGCAAAATTACTGAAAAAAGGAATAAAACGAAAGAGAATTGACAAAAATTATATTATAGAACATAAAAAAAGCATCTAAAAGAAAAAAAAAGGAGAAAAAAGGACCGAGTATCAAAAAAAAGCCGTACCTTTGACGATACAAAACAACAATACAATAAACCTACAATCATACGTCTATGAGTTATCTAAAATTCGAACATGCCCTGATGAGCAACCTTCAGGAGTCGTTGACGAAAGAGCTCTTGCGGACGAACCGGTCCGGTGCCTACAGCTGCAGCACCATCGTGGACTGTAACACGCGCAAGTATCATGGACTTCTCGTTGTCCCCGTTCCTGACCTCGACGATGAGAACCACGTTCTGCTCTCCAGCTTCGACTGCTCGGTGATCCAGCATGGTGCCATTTTTAATCTCGGACTACACAAGTACCAAGGGGATAACTTCAGTCCTAACGGACATAAGTATATCCGTGAGTTCAACTGCGACAAGGTGCCGACAACGATCTACCGTGTCGGTGGTGTCATCCTACAGCGTGAGGTGGTATTTCAGCATTATGAGGACCGCATCCTCATCCGCTATACCCTCCTCGATGCCCACAGTGCCACGACACTGCGCTTCCATCCCTTCCTGGCTTTCCGCAGCGTCCGTCAGTTTACCCACGAGAACAACACCGCCAACCGTGACTACCAGGAGGTGGACAACGGTATCAAGACCTGCATGTACAGCGGCTATCCGGAATTGTACATGCAGTTCTCTCGTAAAGTGGCCTTCCATTTCGATCCTTACTGGTATCGTGGCATCGAATATCCGAAGGAACAGGAACGCGGCTATGCCTCCAATGAGGATCTCTATGTCCCCGGATATTTTGAGTTGCCTATTAAAAAAGGTGAAAGCATTGTCTTCTCCGCTTCTACGTCAGAGATCAAGAGCCGCAGCCTCTCCGCCCTCTTTAAGAAAGAGGTGGAGGAACGGGCACCGCGAGACAACTTCTTCCACTGCCTCGTCAATGCCGCCCACCAGTTTCATATCCGTGAGAAGAATGACGACCGTTATATCCTCGCCGGTTATCCGTGGTTCAAATGCCGTGCCCGTGATACCTTTATCGCTCTGCCGGGACTGACATTGAGTATCGGTGAACCGGAATATTTCGAATATGTCATGCAGACCAGCGAGCGCGCCCTGCGCCAGTTCATGAATGGTGAGCCCATCACGGGAAAGATGGTAGAAGTACAGCAGCCTGACGTTCCTCTGTGGGCGATCTGGACCATCCAGCAGTATGCTGACCGAATGGGACTGGAGAAAGGAGATGAACATTACGGTCAACTCGTCATGGATATCCTCAACTATCTCCTGGCCAATAAGCACCCGAACCTCCATGTGGATGGTAACGGCCTCGTCAGGACTGAGGGAAAGGAGAAAGCCGTGACTTGGATGAACTCCACCGCCAACGGACATCCCGTCGTGCCGCGCACAGGATATATCGTGGAGTTCAACGCCCTGTGGTATAACGCCCTCTGCTTCGCCCATGACCTCGCCGTCCTGCATAAGGATGACAGCAGTGCCAGCCATTTCGCTGACCTCGCCGCACGTTGCAAGGACAGTTTTCTGAAGACCTTCCTCAACAAGTTCGGCTATCTCTACGACTATGTCGACGGCAACTACACGGAATGGGACGTTCGCCCGAACATGCTCTTCCCCTGCGCCTTCGACTATTCTCCCCTCGACGCATCTCAGAAGAAGGCAATTCTCGATATCTGTACACGTGAGCTCCTCACACCGAAAGGACTACGGTCGCTAACACCGAAGAGTGGCGGTTACAACCCCATTTATGTCGGTCCGCAGAGTCAGCGTGACTATGCCTACCATCAGGGAACGGCATGGCCGTGGCTCCTCGGCTTCTATATCGAGGCCAATCTGAAACTCTTCAAACGCTCACGCCTGAGTTTCCTGCAGCGACAGCTCGTAGGCTTTGAGGATGAGATGACCCAGCACTGCATCGGCACGATCTCTGAACTCTATGACGGCAACCCACCCTTCAAAGGCCGTGGCGCCATCAGCTTCGCCGCCAACGTCGGTGAGATCCTCCGTGGCAGCGAGCTCCTTGAGAAATATAAGATTCAACTCACTAAACCAAAGGAGGAACACGCATGAAAGTATTAATGTTTGGATGGGAGTATCCTCCCCATGTCTATGGCGGCCTGGCCACCGCCAACTTCGGTATCTCTGAGGGCCTCCATGCCCAGGGCGATATCGAGACGATCCTCTGTCTGCCGCGACCTTTCGGCGATGAGGATCATACCTTTGCCAATATCGTCGCCATGAACTGCGTACCTATCGCATGGCGCGATGTCAACTACGACTATGTGAAACAGCGTATTGGAAACCTCATGGATCCGCAACTCTACTACCGCCTCCGTGACCATATCTATGCTGACTTCAACTACATGCATGTCAACGATCTCGGCTGTATGGAGTTCGCCGGCGGCTATCCGGGTAACCTCCACGAAGAGATCAACAACTACTCCATCATCGCCGGTGTCGTTGCACGCTCATTTGACTTCGATATCATCCATGCCCACGACTGGCTGACCTACCCCGCCGGCATCCATGCCAAGCAGGTCAGTGGCAAACCGCTGTGTATCCATGTTCACGCCACCGACTACGACCGTTCCCGCGGACATGTCAACCCCACAGTCTATGGTATCGAGAAAGACGGTATGGACAATGCCGACTGTATCATGTGTGTCTCTGAGTTGACACGCCAGACGGTCATCAACCAGTATCACCAGGATCCGAGAAAGGTATTCACGGTGCATAATGCCGTCTATCCACTGAGTCCGGAGAACGAGGCTATCCCACGTCCCGACCATACGAACAAGGAGAAGATCGTCACGTTCCTCGGTCGTCTGACGATGCAGAAAGGTCCCGAATATTTCGTTGAGGCTGCCAACATGGTACTTCATCGTACACATAAGATCCGTTTCTGTATGGCCGGCTCCGGTGATATGATGGATCAGATGATCTACCTCGCCGCAGAGCGCGGCATCGCCGACAGATTCCACTTCCCGGGGTTCATGCGAGGCAAACAGGTCTATGAATGTCTCAAAGACAGCGACGTGTATGTCATGCCGTCGGTCTCCGAGCCCTTCGGTATCTCTCCTCTGGAAGCCATGCAGTGTGGCACTCCGGCTATCATCTCCAAACAGAGTGGTTGCGGCGAGATCCTGCATAACTGTATCAAAGTGGACTACTGGGATGTCAATGCCCTCGCCGACAGTATCTATTCCATCTGTAACAACGAGAGTCTCTTCCATTATCTCTCTGAAGAGGGAAAGAAAGAGGTGGCACAGATCACCTGGGACAAGGTCGGCGCATGGATCCGCGAACTCTATCTCCGTACACTCGGATGGAAATAACTAAGAACTCATAAAATCAACGATATGAAACGTATTTGCTTATATTTCGAGATACACCAGATTACGCATCTCAAACGTTACCGCTTCTTCGACATCGGTACTGATCACTACTATTACGATGACTTCGAGAACGAGCGGTCCATCAACAATATTGCTGCCAACAGCTACATGCCGGCCCTGGAGGCTATCCAGGAAATGATCGGGAAATTCGGCTCCTTCTTCAAGGTTGCCTTCTCTATCTCCGGCGTCGGCTTCGAACAGCTCGAGCTCCATGCTCCGCAGGTTCTTGACAAGCTCGACGAACTGGCAAAAACAGGCTGCGTGGAATTCCTCGCAGAACCTTATAGTCATGGTCTGTCTTCTCTGGCCAATGCAGAGGCTTTCAAGGCTGACGTGAAGAAACAGATGGACATGATGGAGGAACGCTTCGGCAAACGGCCGACGGTTCTGCGCAACTCCTCGCTCATCTACAGTGATGACATCGGTATGATGGCTGCCGACATGGGCTTCAAGGGCATGCTTACCGAGGGTGCCAAACATGTGCTCGGCTGGAAATCACCGCATTATGTTTACCACTGTGCACTGAATCCGAAACTCAAACTCCTGCTTCGTGATATCAAGCTCAGCGATGATATCTCCCTGCGCTTCAACAACCGTGAGTGGGACGGCTATCCCCTCTTCGCAGACAACTATATCAACGAGATCGCTGCACTCCCCGAGGATGAGAAGGTCATTAATATCTTCATGGAACTCTCTGCCCTCGGCATCGCCCAGCCGCTGTCGAGCAACATCCTCGAATTCCTCAAGGCGCTGCCTCTCTGCGCACAGCGCAACGGCAACATCGGCTTCGCCACACCGGAGGAGATCTTCAATGATACGAAGAGTGTAGGCGAACTGAATGTTCCCGATACACTTAGTTGGGTCGACGAAGAGCGCGATATCTCTTCCTGGCTCGGCAATCCGATGCAACGGGAGGCCTTCAACAAACTCTATAGCGTCGCCGAGCGTGTACGTATCGCCAACAACCCGATGATCACACAGGATTGGGACTATCTGCAGGCCAGCAACAACTTCCGCTTCATGACAACGAAGCCCAGTCATGTCGGTCTCGACCGTGGCATCTATTCCAGTCCCTTCGATGCGTTCACCAACTATATGAACATTCTCGGTGACTTCATCCAGCGCGTCAATGCTCTCTATCCTGACCTCGACAATGAACAGCTCGAACAGATGCTCACGCTCAACCGTAACCAGGATGAGGAACTCGCTGTGAAGGACAAGGAGATCAGTCGCCTCGAAGCTAAACTCGAAAAAGTGGAGAAGACCAACGAGAAGCTCCACGCCGAACTCGATGAACTGAAAAAGGCGTAGGGACATGATTCAGAACAGACAGAGTAACAGATTTTACATACACTGAGCTAATAAAATAAAGACAGAGTAACAGATCAAACATATAACTGCGCAGTATATGTAAAATCTGTTACTCTGTCTTTGTTTATGATATCTCTGTAAAATCTATTACTCTGTCTTCTCCAACAGCTCACAGCATGTGGCGACCTTCTGTTCCATCGGCAATGTGGCGTCGATCCAATGGATAGTCGTGCCACGGCGTTCCATTCCTCTGAACCAAGTCATCTGACGCTTGGCAAACTGATGGATGGCGATCTCCAACTGTCGGAACATCTCGTCGTAACTGAGTTGTCCGATGACATACTCCGTGACATATTTGTATTCCAGTCCGTAGTAAGTAAGATTCTCCGCGGGGATGCCACGGTTGAGGAGACCGCGGATCTCATCGACCATTCCACCGTCAAGACGTTTCTTCAACCGGTCCGTAATCTTCTGTCGTCGTAAATCACGGTCGATATTCACGCCGATAACGACACTGTCAATCATCGGGAAGGCACGCCGCTCCGTAGGATGTTCAAGATTATAAGTCTCGATCTCAATGGCCCGGATAGCCCGCTGACAGGAGTCGACATCCGTGGTGTTATGCATCACGCTGCCCGTTTGTTGTTTGAGATCCGTCAATAGCTTCGTCAGTTCTTCCAGACTCTTCCCTTCCAAACGGGAGCGCAGTTCCGGGTTCTGGGGTACCGGGGAGAGGTTGTATCCCCGTAGCACACTCTCGATATACAATCCCGTACCGCCACAGAGAATCGGCTGGACGCCTCGCCGCTGAATGTCCTCGTAAGCCTTCAAGAAGTCCTCCTGATACCGGAAGAGATTATATTTAGTACCGGGCTCACAGATATCGATCAAATGATAAGGAATCCGTTGGCCTTCCACGATATAATCCTCCAAGTCCTTTCCCGTTCCTATATCCATGCCACGGTATACCTGACGGGAATCGCCCGAAAGGATTTCCCCATGCAACCGGTAAGCCACATGAGCGGCCAAATCCGTCTTTCCCGAAGCCGTTGGCCCCAAAATCGTCAGTAGTTTCTTCATGATTTGATTTCTTTTATCTTCCAACTTTCTACAGTCCGCCTGTCTTTATCCATATTTATTCCAACGAGCACAACAGGACGACCATCTGTCAAATAGGGTTTCGCATATCCTTTTTTCTCTATCTGCTGAAGCGCTTCCTCTGCACTCCCTCCAGCCTTCAACTCCATGACATAAATCATATCTGTTGAGAAGACAATCACATCAATCCTTCCACCTGCAACCTTTACCTGTGTACGGACATAAACGTTCAACATAGAGAATATCAAATATAAGGTATACTCGTAGAAACCTTCAGAGGCTGCAGCATCAGCCAATTTCTGCTTGAACCCCTCCACATAAGGTATGCCAGCCAAATAGGCTTGTAAATGACGGATAGCGAGATCTATATTATCCGACTTGAGAGCACGCCAGAATTTCAAGGCAAAGCCAACTTGCACATCTGAACTGCGCAAGCCCGTATATGCCGGCAATAATCCTTCCGTATATCCAATCCTTACTTCCTGATTAGGGATAGAGAGGGTATAGACTTCCCCCTCACGGTCATAATCCTTGATCGTAAGATAACCAGTTTGATAAAGAAGCGGCAAGGCATCCTGCATGTTCTCTGTTGGTTGATCAAATGCAGACGAGGGCACTTCCAAATGATCCAAGGAGGTAATATCCGTATGGAACCGTTGCATCTGACGGATCAGAAAAGTCGGCGTACCTGAAGTGAACCAATAGTTATTCAATTCTCCGTCCTGGAAAGCATTTAATAAGCTATAGGGATTGAATACGGCAGGAGAATGAGCCGAGAAATGATAACCATCATAGTAGGCCTTGATACGTTCATACATCTTATGCGCCTCCATACCATAATGATGCGCCATGAGACCGATCTCCGCCGCAAAATAATGCTTCACCTCCTCTTCCGTAAACCCACAAAGAGAAGAGAAAGGATCATTGAGGGATACATTCTTGATATTATTGATCGTAGAGAAGATACTCAACTGGGAGAATTTCGTAATACCAGTGATGAAACAAAACTGGATAAACGGCTCACAGACCTTCAAGGGCTGAAAGAACTCCTGCATGACCATGCGCATCCCATCAAGCGTCGCGTTATCATGCAAGACATCCAACAATGGAGCATCATATTCATCAATGATGACAACTACTTGCTTTCCTGTCTGACGAGAAGCCCTGCGGATAATCCCCATGAGCATCTTGCCGGGACTTGTCTCATCTTCATCACTGCCATAGATCTCACGCAATGGTTTCATCATCCACATCAAGGTTTCTCGCAAAGACTGGACGGTATCTTGTCCCTTGGCAATGCTAAGATCGAGATGAATCACAGGAAAAGACAACCACTCCTTTTCCAGAGTCATGATCTTCAATCCCTGGAAGAGCTGACGGTCACCAAGAAAATAAGACTCCAAAGTGGAAGAAAGCAAGGATTTGCCGAAACGGCGTGGCCGACTAAGGAAAACGAACCTGGCATAATGAACCAACTGCCAGATAATATCCGTCTTATCCACATAAACATAGCCTTCACGGATAATCCTTGAGAAGGTCTGAATGCCCAAAGGGTATTTCTTCATTTCCTGTGACATAGGCAAGTAAGTAATAATAGCGTGTTAACTAAAAAAGCCGTCCAGAACGCATCCGGACGGCCCCACATATATCTTGATGAATAATGTGTCTAGAGAGTATTACTTCAGCTCTGCGAAGTACTTGATGGTACGAACCATCTGAGAAGTGTAGGAGTTCTCGTTATCATACCAAGAAACAACCTGTACCTCATAGGTATCGTCGTCGAGCTTGACAACCATCGTCTGCGTAGCGTCGAAGAGAGAACCGTAACGCATGCCGAGAATATCAGAAGAAACGATCTCCTCCTCGTTGTAACCGAAGCTCTCGTTAGACTCAGCCTTCATAGCAGCGTTGACGCTCTCAACAGTAACGTCCTTACCCTTAACAACAGCATAGAGCAGAGTTGTAGAACCATCGGGTACAGGAACACGCTGAGCAGCACCGATCAGCTTACCGTTCAGTTCAGGAAGAACGAGACCGATAGCCTTGGCAGCGCCAGAGGAAGCCGGAGTGATGTTGCAAGCACCTGCACGGCTACGACGGAGGTTACCCTTACGCTGAGGACCGTCGAGGATCATCTGATCACCCGTGTAAGCGTGGATGGTCTGCATGATACCAGCCTGGATAGGATACTTGTCGTTCAGAGCCTTTGCCATAGGAGCGAGGCAGTTAGTGGTGCAAGAAGCAGCACTAATGATCTGATCGTCCTTGGTCAGAGTCTGGTTGTTAACGTTGAAGACGATGGTCTTCAGATCGTTGCCTGCAGGAGCAGAGATAACGACCTTCTTAGCACCAGCCTTGATGTGAGCCATGCTCTTATCCTTAGAGGTATAGAAACCAGTGCACTCGAGGACGACGTCGATATTGAGAGCGCCCCAAGGCAGGTTAGCTGCATCCTTCTCCTTGTAGATAGTGATCTTCTTACCGTCTACCTCGATGTAACCAGCAGCTTCCTTACCATTCTCCGTGAACGGAGTGTCATCGTAAGAAACTGTATGAACCGGCTTCTCACCGATAATGCCCTGATAGCCACCGTGAGTGGTATCATACTTCAGAAGCTGAGCGAGCATCTTCGGAGAGGTGAGGTCGTTGATAGCAACAACGTCATAGCCAGGAGCTGCGAACATCTGGCGGAATGCGAGACGACCGATGCGGCCGAAACCATTAATAGCTACTTTTACCATTTTACTTAACTTTTTTATAACGGTTTATAAAAGTGAATTCTATCTTTTTTTTCGTTTTGCGTTGCAAAGATACAAATTATTTTCTAATTTTGCAACCGAAATGAGTATTAAATAAATTAAAAAATAACCCCGACAACCGTTCTTTCCGTCTCCCGGAGGACAGAACTTCGGCGATTGCAAACTCGATATGACAATGATTAGAAATCATACACATTATATAATATATAACAGACACAACTATGAGTAAATTTATCCAAGAATTCAAAGACTTTGCCGTCAAGGGCAATGCCGTTGACATGGCTGTCGGTGTGATCATCGGCGGTGCCTTCGGAAAGATTGTCTCCTCCCTCGTGGATGACATCATCATGCCGCCTATCGGCTGGCTCATCGGTGGCGTCAACTTCACCGACCTGAAAGTGACGCTCCCCTCCGTCGTCCTTCCCGGCGTGGAGAAGATGCCGGCAGCAACGATCAACTACGGTAACTTCCTCCAGACGCTCCTCGACTTCCTCATCATCGCCTTCTGCGTCTTCCTTCTCGTCAAAGGTATCAACACGCTGACGCGCAAGAAAGAAGAGGAGCCCGCAGCGCCTCCCGCTCCCTCTAAAGAGGAAGAGCTGCTCACCGAGATCCGCGATCTGCTGAAAGAGAAGAAATAGAAGCCTCACCCCTTATCCATTTGCATGGTGCGGCCCTTGTGGCCGTCCGCCGACCGTTAGGTCGGATGTGAGGTCTCGACATGACGACCTTCTGCAAACAGAAGAAAGACAATGTGGAATAAACCCTATCACTATGCCGAAGGAACAGCCATCTGCATCGGACTGCTCATCACGGGCGGTCTGTTGCAGATGACCGTCGGTCCTTTGGAATGGATCATCTTTAAATGGCCGGGCAACATCATTGCCCTGGCCTTTTTGTTCGTTACCCTCGCCGCCTTCTATCTTCTGCGGCGGAAAGCCTACTTTTTCCGTTTCATCACCACCGTACAGGCTGCCGTTCCCGCACTGGCAACAGCCGCCATCCTCACGGTCATCATGGGACTGACGCGCCAGGTGCCCGAAGGCAAAGATCCCGCCGATCCTATCGGACTGACGAAGATGCTGAGTTTCTGGCCTTTCGTACTCATCTATCTATGGAACGCCATCATCGTCGCAGAGGTGGCGATCTTCCAGGCTTGTCATTTCCAGCGGAAGTTCATCCCTTCCCTCGTCTCCCATACGGGACTCTTCATCTTCATCGTCTGCGGCACCCTCGGCAGTGCCGACATGCAGAAGCTCAAGATGTTCTGTCCTAAAGGGGCCATGGTCTGGCAAGCTCTTGACGCAAGCAACAGAGTGATATCTCTCCCCTTCTCCCTCAGGCTCAACGAGTTCATCGACTCCGGCTCACAGTTCACCTCTGATGTTGACATCTATTCAACTCATGACGCCAAGCCCGCACATGCCATGATAGCCGTCAACAAGCCATTGCAGACAGGAGCGTGGACGATCTACTCATTCGACTATGACAAAACCGGAGGAAAGACAATGAGTATTTTTGAACTCGTCTCCGATCCGTGGCTGCCGGCCACCTATGTAGGTCTGTTTCTGCTCATCATCGGCGCGATCCTGATGTTCATACAGAGCCGCCATATCAAGGGCAGCGCAACCGAAAAGACGCATTAATCATTATCACCATGCAAATCTGGAATCTATTCATCTTTTTCGCCATCGCCACCATCCTCTGCTGGGGTCTCGGCGCTTGGTTCTCGTGGAAAGAACGGAGGGGCTGGGCCATGGGATCGACGATCGCCGGTCTCGCCATCTTCCTTTCTTATATCATCCTCTTATGGACAGCCCTCGACCGGCCGCCGATGCGCACGATGGGTGAGACACGACTGTGGTATTCGCTCTTCCTGCCCCTCATGGGCCTCATCGTCTACAGCCGGTGGAACTACAAATGGCTGTTGTCCTTCTCCACCCTACTGGCGATGGTGTTCATCTGTATCAACCTCTTCAAGCCGGATATCCATTCGAAGACGATGATGCCGGCACTGCAGAGTCCGTGGTTCGCGCCACATGTCATCATCTATATGATGGCCTATGCCCTCCTCGGCGCCGCCTTCGTCATGGCTGTCTATCTGTTGTTCTTCCACCATCACAAGGAACCGTCGACCGACGAATGGGCCATCACGGACAACCTCGTCGATGTCGGTTGGGCTCTGCTGACACTCGGCATGCTCTCGGGAGCGCTGTGGGCGAAAGTGGCGTGGGGGACTTACTGGGCGTGGGATCCGAAAGAGACATGGGCTGCCGCTACTTGGCTCGCCTATCTCGTCTACATCCATCTGCGTATCCATCCTGCTGATCATCACCGTCTTGCGCTCTGGATCCTTATCGTCAACTTCGCTCTCCTGCAGATGTGCTGGTGGGGCATCAACTACCTGCCATCGGCACAAGGAACAAGCGTGCACACCTACTACATGAACTGAGATCCACCAATTCCCTTGCAGGGGCCGTCCCTTGTGGCGGCCCTAATCCCCACCGTAGGGTGCGGCCCTTGTGGCCGTCCTAACCCCCACCGTAGGGTGCGGCCCTTGTGGCCGTCCTAATCCCACCGTAGGGTGCGGCCCTTGTGGCCGTCCTAATCCCCACCGTAGGGTGCGGCCCTTGTGGCCGTCCTAATCCCACCGTAGGGTGCGTCCCTTGTGGCCGTCCTAATCCCACCGTAGGGTGCGGCCCTTGTGGCCGTCCTAATCCCACCGTAGGGTGCGGCCCTTGTGGCCGTCCGCCGACCGTTAGGTCGGATGTGAGGAAATTTGTTTCATTGGCGCATACATCCGTCGTACCGACGGCGGACGGCCACAAGGGCCGCACCCTGCAAAAGGATCGTTTCCGCCATTAGGACGGCCACAAGGGCCGCACCCTACGGTGGCTGAAATGTTTCGAAATGCAACCGATTGTACATTCTTGCAATCGATTGCATGTTTTTTTTGCTTTCGTTTGATAATTTTTCTTGGCATCTGTAAGATATGTTTTATATCTTTGCGCCAAATTAAAATTCGATAACCTCTTTTTGAACTTAGAAACTAACGTCTTGAGAGAATACTAGAGAACTACTTCTTAGGAGAAACTTAAAGACTAACTTCTTTGTGAGAAAACAGTGGACTAAATCCTATTAAAACAACAATACAAAGATATTTCTAAGAACTATCCGCGTTTGAACCTCACCGAATATAAGGGTAGCACAGAAAATGAGGCAAACTATACAAAGGGGAACCTCCTTATGCCGACAACCCAGAGCGATGGTACAACGATCAGCAGCATCCCAACAACGGTATTCGAAGATGACGGCACAACAGTAAAAGCACGTAACTATGGTTTCTATTTAAAGAAGACCTATGAGGACACAGACCATAAAACTATCAAGAGTGATGGTCTTTACTTCATGCGTGTACGCAACTGGTCTACAGCTGATAATATCACTGAGGCCGAGGCGACAAAGCGCAATACGCCGACTGCTGAGCGTGCTTATCTTCAGTTACCTGCGAACACGTATGGCGGTACAACCTATGGTAAAGTATCTCACGACAGTTATGCTGAGAAATGGGATGATAACACCAATGCACGCTTCTTCAATATTGAATTGAGTTTTGATGATGAAGATCCAACAACCGCTATCAGTTCACTTCCAACACAACCTGTTGTAAATAAGGATAATCGTATCTATACAATGATGGGAACCATTGCTTCTGGTAAACTTTCCAAAGGAATCTACATCCAGAACGGTAAAAAGTTTGTAATCAGATAACAGCGAACAAAATGAAAGCAACATACATACGGCCTGAGATCAAGATGCAGGCTATAGAAACTGTGATGCCTTTGGCAACTTCCAACCAAGCAAAACCAGCAGAGGAAGGAAATGCAGCAGCTGCAGGAGGTGTAGAAACTACAGATCCCACGGATCCATATTCTACATATACCCAATTGTCCAAGCAGAACAATGGCTGGGATGACAGTTTGGATGATTCATCCGATGACAGTAATAGTATCTGGTAATCATCAACAAAAACATACAGTTAGTTAAATCATCCGATTCAGGACAACGACAATGAAGGTCCCGGGCTAGACGCCCGGGACCTTTTTTGTTCTCCCCACCGTAGGGTGCGGCTAAGTAGGGTTAGGGGCCGTCCTAACCGCCAATTGATCCTCCGTAGGGTGCGGCCCTTGTGGCCGTCCTAACCCCACAAAAATCCCCTACAACGGGATCGTTTGGACGGCCACAAGGCCGCCCCTAACCTACACCAATTCTCTGCAGGGGCCGGCCCTTGTGGCGGCCCGTCGGCGGTAACGCCGAATTATTCATTTTTCTATGAATGTAAATGCCGTAACGGC
>JAQXXT010000103.1 GCA_029226205.1 Prevotellaceae bacterium | reverse complement strand
GATCCGTTTGCAGGGTGCGGCCCTTGTGGCCGTCCGCCGACCGAAGGTCGGATATGAGGGAATATGTTCCATTTGCGCATCAACCCGTCGTTCCGACGGCGGACGGCCACAAGGGCCGCACCCTGCAGGAGGATTATGCCGCCGTTATTTCATCAGCAGCTTCAGGAGTTCTTCCTTGCTCATGCCCGTGCTGACGTCCATACCCTCCAGGAGTGAGTCGGCGAGGTCACGCTTACTCTTATGGAGGCGCAGGATCTTCTCCTCAATGGTATGTTCACTGATGAGATGATATACCGTCACGTTCTGATTCTGTCCGATACGGTAGGCACGGTCCGTCGCCTGCTGTTCGATGGCGGGGTTCCACCACGGATCGAGATGAATGACATAGTTTGCGCCCGTGAGGTTCAGTCCCAGTCCACCGGCCTTCAGGGAGATGAGGAAGAACGGACAGGCACCGTTCTGGAAATCACTGACGAGCTTCTCGCGTTTCTTCATCGGCGTGGAACCGTCGAGGTAGAGATACGGGATCTTCGCCTTGTCCATGGCCTTACGGACCTCATCGAAGAATGACGTGAACTGGCTGAAGACGAGGGCACGGTTGCCACCATCCTGCAGCTCCTCGGCAAGTTCGATGAAAGCCTGAACCTTCGAGCTCTCCTTCTTCCACCGTTTGTCGACGAGGGAACAGCTGCACGCCATCTCACGGAGCTTCGTCAGTTCGGCGAGTACCGATACATCGATCTTCTTGGCACTATTCAGCGACTTCTCCGTCTTCTGCCGCCGTGCCTCATAGAGCGTCATCTCTTCCGGCGACAGAGAGACAGGCAAATAGATATCATGTTTCTCGGGCAGTTCCTCAATGACCTCAGCCTTCGTACGACGGAGGAGGAAGGGGGCGATAAGTTTCCGGAGCTGTGTCTGCCGTTCCTTGTCATGGTCCTCCTCGATGGGGATGATATATTTCTTCTTGAAATTCTCCAGTGAGCCGAGGAGTCCCGGGTCGATGAACTGGAAGAGATTCCATAGTTCAGAGAGGTGGTTCTGCAGCGGCGTACCCGTGAGCATCACCTTCCGCTGGGCCTGCAGGCGCATGGCAGCCTTCGACATCTTCGTATTCGCGTTCTTGATGGTATGGGCCTCATCGAGACAGACCACATTCCACTCCTTCGCCGTCAGCGACTCCTGTTCGATATTCAACATGGCATACGTGATGATCACGACATCACCGGCCTTCGCCCGTTCTATCGTCGCCTTTCGGTCGAGACTGTCATTAAGGATGGATACGAGGAGGGTCGGCGCGAACTTCGCCAATTCATTGCGCCAGTTCGGCACGACAGAGGCCGGGGCGACGATGAGCGACGGACCGTTGGCTTGCTGCTCGAGGAGCAGCGTGATGGTCTGCACTGTCTTTCCCAGTCCCATATCATCGGCGAGACAGACACCGGCACCCCAGTCGGTGAACTTCGACATCCACTCGAAGCCCTCCTGCTGATAGCCGCGGAGCTCGGCATTGAGCATCTTCGGAACCCGAGGGCGGCGGTGCTCACTGGTCTTGATACGCTGTTCGAGGTCTACGAGAGCCTGACAGGTGTTGACCTGCAACTCATCAGAGTCGAGGACATCACCGAGAAGGGCTACGGCAGCGGGGGCTACCTGCAGATGGTTACGACTCTCCACGGCGACATTGTCGAGCTTACGGAGAATCTTCCGCAACTTCCCCGTGATCTGGAGATATTCATGGTCGTTGAGCTTGACATACTTACTCTTGCTGCCCTGCATGAGGAGCAGGAGTTTCTGCAGACTGATGACCTGTTTCTCATCGATCTGTACGTCACCCTCCATCTCAAACCATCCGTTCTTACTCTTGATATTGATTGAAACGCTGCTGCCTTTCACGGGCGGGTGGACGGTGATCTTCGTGCCTTTCTTCCATTCCATCTCACAGACGCCGGCATTATCCTTCGTCCATTCGAGGAAGTCGAGGAAATCTTTCACGGAGAAGCGGATATTCTGCCACGTGTCCGTCTGGTCGATATCATCATCCTCGGCATCGAAGACCTCCAGTTCCACGAGCTCGTCGGCGATGGCCTTGAGATTTTGTTTCTCGGTTTTGATGTCACGCTCGAGCTGTACCTTTCTCCCGTCAAAATCCTCCACGGAAGAGATATTGCCCTTGCCGGGCATGACCGTCATCTCCGGCAGCGGATGACAGACGACGGTCATGAGGAAACAGCCATCCTGTGTCGGTGTCACCTGCAGCGACAGCAACGACTTACCGGTGACCTTATCGAGATTATCCATCTCCACCGCCATATTCGTCCGCAAGCCGATCTTCGCGCCGGCCTCCTTGATGAGCTGCGTGATGAGCGTCTCAGCCTTGGCAGGGTAACGGTTTACCCTGTTGAGGATATCAAAGGTCTGACGCTCCCGTGCCGTCGGAATGATGATGGAATAGTCGGTATCGGTATTCTTATGGATGGTCAAAGCATCATCATCCCAGTTAGCCGAGATAGAGAAGCCTCCCCTTTTCTTATCAATATTCACGTATGCCCGCTCCTGATGGATATTCACGGGCAATTCCCGATCATAGTCATCCACAAAGAATACACGTTTACAACCTATCAACTGCGGCAGAGTAGTATCAAGCCCCATCCGGTACTCCCAGGGATCGGCGACGCTGCGTAACTTACTGTCATAACCATCAACATCGGGAATATCCGTCATCTTGAGGAAATCATTGATCGACAACTCCCGTCCCGAGCTCCAACGGCCATTCTTCAACCGCTTACGAAGGACGGGAATCAGGGAGTCCCATTTTATGAAATAAAGAAGTTTCTGTGATTCTTCTAGATCTTTCCCTTCCCCATCGGGATTAAACGCACGCAAGAGGGCCTCCAGATTCTCTCGCCATGGTTCCTTAATCACTAAGCGATAGAGAATAGAGTCTTTCCCCAATGGACTATCCAGCGTTCGCCCTTCTTGCTTGAAATCTTCTGCCGCCTGCAACTCGTGACAGACAAAGGCTGTTTGGGGCTTTTCCCTGTTCCACCAGGCCGGGCGACCCTTTCCGCCCAGTTTTCCGAGACGATCGAGCACGCCTGCCAGCAACCAGTCGATATCTATCGGCACGATAGACTCCAGAAATTGTTTGTCAACAGACCTATTGGATGGGAAGTTAAAATCTTTATGAGTGACAAACTGGGTATTCAGCGCAGAGACCAGCCGGCCCAGCAACTTATGGCCATTAACCTTGTCCAGTTTCTTCTCCATAGACACGTTCTTGTTCATCGCCGTCTCCGTACCCACGAGGATGTTACAGAGCAGGAAACAATAGTTAACAACATCACTATTGAAAACACCTTTCACCATGCGGGCATTGTGCTCAAATAGTTTGTTATGAAAGGTGAAGGCCTTGGTAAAGAACTTATAGGCCCCTTCCGGATTGCCCTTGATCAGCTGTTGAATGGCCACAAGAGCGAGCGTGTAGGAATTGACATTCGCGGTCTTGAGCTCAATCATCAAGTTTCCATTGATGAGATACTCATACAGTGCCACTCGCTCGCGGATTCTCTCCTTGATAATCTCTTCCTTACGACCTTTTCTGATAGTATATTCTCTACCCGAATCTCCAATCTCGTCGGAAAGACGAACCGTATAATCCCAATAAAAAGATCCATAACTCGATTCATATCTATCGACGAGAAAATCTACAAGACAGGCTTTAAAAGTGACACTGGCCTTGGAGATAAAATACTTGAATTTCGGATGATCCAGCACATAAAAGAGAGCTTCGAAGAACATCTGTCCGGAATCCCCCTGAATGGCATCATCCAAGAGAGCCGCATTACCGTCAAAGAACAAATGAAACAATTTGGAAACGCTGTTCATGGTAAAACGCTTTTCCAAATAGGCTTGCAAGGACTTCCCCCATTCAGGATGAACAACAAAGATCTCATAATTGATCAGTGCCACATACTCCGTAGAAATACCTAGCAATCCTACACGGTAATACTCCATCCTGTAAATATGCTTGCTCACGAGGGAATGGACGGCGGCCTTCGCTTTTGCCGACGTCAACAGCGGACCACCGAGGGTCGCGTAAGCGCGTTCTGACGTGAAATCGTCTATCATGGACAAAGCTCCCAGCATGATCAATTCATCACTTGAGAGCGACTGGAATGTATCTACCATCCTTATTTACTTTTTCGTGCAAAGTTACGAAAAAAGAATGGAAAGAACGATTTGTTCAATGAGTTATTTTCAGATTACTTTTGCACTACCTTGCGCTTGAAAGCGCAAACACCCAACGGCAGGCCCGCCTAATACCGCAGGGAGCGGTATCTCAAAAGAATCAATAAGGCTGATTGCTACCTCTTTTCTGACTCTCGAAAATGGTTAGAGATTCACGAGGAAACCCTGCGCCCACCAATTCGCCGCAAATACGACAGAAATGGGATATTTTGATAATTATTTGAATAACAAAGAGATACGGAAACACATCATTTCTGGCGAGTATTATTCTGCATATTTATCCGTATATTGATTCCTTTCGGCCCGTTTTTCTTCAATAATCATGCATTTATCTCTATGGTTTACGACCCGTAAACATGTTATTTACGAAAATATCTCACGGAGATAATTTTCTATGCACGTTGTTTACGAAGATATCTCCCAAAGAGAGATACGTCTGTCCGTCATATTGTCATGTCTGCTTGTCATTTTGAAGTATAGTTTTTCCAGAACCGAAATTTTCTCCGCAAAATATTCCTGTAAATTTTCAGTCAGTCTTGCCATGACTGATCATCATCCAACCTATTACAATATATACCGGGATATTGAATGGCGCGCCCGTTGTGTGCTTGTACTTTGCAAACACAAGACTGGATCTTGAATCCACAACAAATGTTAAACATAAATATTTTCCATCGGAAAATTTGTCAGTCTCAAAAATTGGCATTACCTTTGCATCGTTTTCCAATGGAAACTAACGCAACACATTGTAGGGACATGATTTATCATGATCCATCCAAACGATAAAGAAAGAATATGAAACGAGGTTTCCTCATCCTGGCCGTGATCGCCATGAGCCTCACGGCCTGCTCCCAGACAGAGCGGAAAGCAGAAGGATCTGCCACTGCCCGTCAGGAGACAAAAGTAGAACAAAGTAAACAAAAAGTAAAACAAAAAGGAGAAAAAGCTATGGTAACAGAAATGACAACAGAGATGTTCAAGGAGAAGATTATGGACTACACCGCCAACCCGAAGGAGTGGAACTACAAGGGTGACCGTCCCGCCGTCATCGACTTCTACGCCACGTGGTGCGGCCCGTGTAAGGCCACGGCACCCGTCGTCGCCGAGCTCGCTGACGAGTTGACCGGGAAGGTAGACTTCTATAAGGTAGACGTGGACCAGCAGGAGGAGCTCGCCGCCGTCTTCGGCATCCGCAGCATCCCGAGCCTCCTCTTCATCCCGAAGGACGGTAAGCCGCAGATGCAGGTCGGTGCCATGAACAAGGAGATGCTTACGGAGGCTGTCAACAAAATCTTGTTGAAGTAAGGCATGGAGACACGCTGTATCTGCAAGATCCGCACGGTATACCGGCAGATCATGAAGTTTGAAACTGAACTGGAAAAGGAGTATGGCCTCAACATCAATGAGGCCATGCTCCTTTGTCTGCTTACGGAGAAGGAGGCGTTGCTGGCCGGTGAGATTGCCGACGAGCTCGACCTGACGCGGTCAAATACGTCGAAGGTCATCGCCTCCATGGAGAAAAAGAAATATATCCGCCGCCACACCTGTCCCGATGATTCCCGTTGCCAGCGGTTCTCCATCACGCCGGCGGGACGGGAGGTATTAGGAAAGATCCATGAGATCCCGTTGTGCGCGGGGGACGTATTGTCGTAGGGCGCGGCCCTTGTGGCCGTCCTAATCACCACCGTAGGGTGCGGCCCTTGTGGCCGTCCTAACCACCACGATTCCCGGTTAGGCCGGCCACAAGGGCCGCACCCTACGGAGGATTAGAAGCGGACAACCACGAACGCCTTCTTGGGAATGGTAACCTTGATGATACCATTCTGCGCCTCTATCTTCTCGCTCTTCGGCACTACGACGTCAGGATGTTCGAAGGAGTTCTCCGCCTTAGGGTCAGCGGTGAGGACGGTCATGGTGGCTGAAGTGAGCTTACGGCCCTTGATATTCAGATCAACGGTCTGGGGCTGGTCACTGCTATTGCCGATCTTCACGATGACTGCCTTCGTAGGCTTGTCCCAGCATGCGGAGGCATAGAGACCACCGGCACCCTCCACGGCCTTGCCATTCTCCGTGAGGCGCAGCACATTCGTACCCTTGTTCGTACCATAGAGCATCTGTACGTACCAGTTGGCGGAACGGACACTGCGGAGGTTGTCAAACCAGATCAGGTCGGGCTTCCACTGCCAACCGTCGACATGGGCGAAGAGAGGCGCGTAGGTTGCCTGATAAACGACATCGGCATTGCGCTCAAGACCCGTCATAAAACAAGCCTCGGAGAGGGCTGCCTCCCAGTTATTACGCTCGCCGTCACCATGAGCGGCATACTCACCGGCAAAGACCTTCGGCCCCTTGCGACTGTAGTTATCATAACGTCCGGCATTGTCGAGGAACCACTGGGGCTTCATATAATAATGTTCATCGACGAGGTCTACACCGAGCTTGCGCATCTGCTGCCAGCCATAGTCGAACTTGTCACCACTGGCTGAAGGACCGGAAGTACCACAGATTTTGATATCGGGATATTTCGCACGGATCTGCTTGACAAACTCCTGCAGCCGTTCGGGATAGAGCGGGCCCCACTGCTCATTGCCGATACCAATCTCGTGGAGATTGAACGGTTTCGGATGACCGAGGTCGGCACGGATCTTTCCCCATTTCGTATTCACGGAGCCATTACAGAACTCGATGAGGTCAAGGGCATCGTCGACATACGGCTGAAGATCTTTCAGCGCTACATGGGCATTGGGATCATTGTCGTCATTCTGGAACTGGCACGCCAGGCCGCAGGAAAGGACAGGCAGTGGTTCGGCGCCGATCTTCTCGGCCAATAAGAAATACTCATAGTACCCAAGACCGTAGCTCTGATAGTAGTTCGGATACTGACGGTAAGGGAAGGTATAGTTCCAACGGTCCTCGTTGAGAGGACGGTTCTCCGGTGCGCCGATGGTATTCTTCCATTGATAGCGTGTGGCGAGATCGGTACCCTCCACGATACAGCCACCGGGGAAACGGAAGATGCCGGGATGGAGATCCTCAAGATCTTTCACGAGGTCTGCCCGCAGCCCATGCCAGTTGTCTGCGGGGAAGAGACTCACATGGTCCATATCGAGGGCCTCGCCGCCAGCCTGGAAGATACGCAGGAGACCTTTCTCCACGGTCTTCGGAGACTTCAGCGTGGCCGTATACCGCTGCCATTTGTTATTCGTTACTGTCACGACCTGTTGGGCGAGGACGGAGTCATGATCGTCGACGAGCTCGACACGGATCTTCGCCTCCTTGCCATTGAGGTCGTTTAGTCGGGCATAGACAGAGAAGTCATAATTCATGTCTTTCTTAAAGCCCATGCCGAAGAAGCCATGGTTCTCGATGCCACTCGTCTTCTCCCGGTGACCACTGGGATAGACGGTGACATAATGGGGATTACGGCTGAAGGCCGGCTCATAGTCGTTGACGCTGACCTTTCCGAAAGTCTGCCAGCCCATGAGATGCTGCGGGAACTCAAAGCTGCGGTTCTCCACCATCTCGGCATAGAGGCCGCCGTCGCCGCCGAAATTGATATCTTCAAAGAAAATGCCGTACATCGTAGGCTGGATCGCCACACCGGGCTTGGCGGCATCGACCGTCAACCTGCGCTCCTGGGCTTGTACGGTGCCCGTAGCCAGCAATGCGGCACAAAGGATTACTGAAAGGATTTTAGGTTTTCTCATTTTGATGTTTTAGTTTGTAGGGACATGATTTATCATGATCCGTGATTTTTCGTGTCCAAAATTACGATGAAACACACAAACACGGGTGGATTTTTGACAATCATTTGGTGGACAATTATTTTTTTCGTACTTTTGTAACCAATAACTACCTAAGAAACGAGAAAAATCGATGAGAATGAAACGATATTTATTACTTTTGATCCTTATCCTGATGACCATCATCCCGATAAACGGACAAACTACCGGACCAAAATTCCGACGCCTCGAATATAGTGACGGCCTCTCCGATAATAAGGTCAACTGCATATACAAGAGCCGGGAAGGCTTTCTGTGGATCGGTACGCCACTAGGCCTGAACCGCTACGACGGCTTCCGCATCCGCAGCTATTTCGCACAGTCGGGCGACTCCACCTCCCTGCCCGACAACACCATCATGTCGATTCAGGAAGACGGGGAAGGGAAGCTATGGCTCGAGACGCTCGCCGGACCCTGTGTCTTCGATCCTGCCCATGAGACGACGGAGCGCAACACCTCCCGCTGGCTGCAAGAGCACGACATGAGCGGAAAGGTCTTCAAGGCCCATGCCGACGGCAGTCATAACCTCTGGCTCGCCCTCACCGACGGCAGCCTGTGGTATTATGACTTCGCCCATCACGAGGCCTCTCTCGTCATCAAGAATATCTCCCGTCAGCAATGCCAGGTCACCAATATCACGACCGTAGGCTCGCAAGCCATCATCAACTACGACAACGGCTATATGGAGACCGTCGACCGTGTCAGCCATCGGGTGGTATGGTCGGCAGACTTCATCGAGAAGAACCATCCTGACCAGTTGCAGCGCAGCTATACCACCTTCGTCGATTCCCGTCATAACCTCTGGGTCTATTCCGGCGGTACACCTTATTTATATAGTGCCACCACGCATTCCTGGCAACTCCTCCCCTACGACATGGTCATCACCATCGACGAGGATAAGTCAGGAAATATCCTTCTGGCAACTGATCATGACGGCCTCATCCGCCTCGACCGACAGTTCCGGCAGAACGCCCAACTGCTCAACAATCCCCTCGACCCTTTCTCTATCTCCGACAATACGATTCTCAGTCTCTATGTCGATGACGCGGGTATCGTATGGGCTGGCACCTACCGTATGGGACTGGCCTATTACTACAGTGGACAGTATCTCTTCAGTACACTCCCCGTCGGCGATATCTGTTCCATCAGTGAGGACCGTGGCGGACAGCTGTGGCTCGGCACGAACGACAAAGGGATCGTTGTCTATAATCCCGTATCACGCCAACAGCGGACCATCGGCAAGGGCGAGAGCGGACTCGGCTCCGATATCGTCGTCACCACTCTCATCGCCCGTGACGGCAGTCTGTGGGCCGGCACTTACCAAGGCGGACTCGGCAGACTGAAAGACGGCCACTGGACGATATGGCGACAGGGCAGCAGCGCACTGCGGTCGGATAACGTATGGGCCCTGGCAGAACTCCCCGACGGAAATATCGCCATCGGCACCCTCGGCGCCGGTCTGCAGATTCTCAACCCCGCCACGGGAAACTTCCGGAATTATGACACTCACAACAGTAACCTTGGCAGTGACTATATCGCCTCTCTGACACTCGATGCCTACGGCGGCCTCGTCATCGGTCACTCCCAGGCATTCTCCGTACTGAATCTCAAAAACGGGAAGATCAAGAACTACAGCCAGCAGGCCCTCGAGGACTCTCTGTCGGGTGAGGCCCGTCATCTGGCGTCGCCGAGTGTCAACCAGGTATACTGTGACAGCCGCCGACTGTTGTGGCTCGCCACGGCGGCAGGTCTGAATGTCTGTGACCATGAGACGGGAAAAGTATATACCGTGAATCTCCAGGGTATACACAGCCATATCGATATCTGTGCCGTCGACGAGGATGGCAGCGGTACGATGTGGGTCACGACTTCCGAGGGGCTGAAGAGTATCCGGCTGCGCCGTGACGGCAGGAACTGGGCGTTCTTCGTCAACAGCTATAACGAGTCTGACGGTCTGCAGACACGTATGTTCAACAAACGGTCCATCCTCCGCACCCATGACGGGAAGATCCTCGTCGGCGGCATCGACGGCATCAACGTCATCGAGCCCCGTCATGTCCGTAACGCCATGGCTCCCGTGCGGGTCATCTTCAGTGACCTCGCCTTCTTCGACCGTGTCATCGGTGTCGGTGAGGAAGTCAACAAGCATGTCGTCCTCCCCGAAGCCATCAATGACAGCCGTGAGGTGACGCTGAATCATGACGAGAACACCTTCACGATTCAGCTCGCCGCCTCCTGCGTCGGACAGCCCGAACATCCCCGCTTCCTCTACCGCATCAAGGAGCTCGGCGACAAATGGTCGATGACCTCAGAGAACATGCCCGCCATCTCCTTCACGGATCTCGACTACGGCCATTACACGCTGGAAGTGCGGGCCCTCGACCATAATGGTAATCCGCAACAGCAGATCGAGACACTGCATATCACTATCCGTCCACCATTCTATCTCTCCGTATGGGCCTGGATCATCTATCTCCTGCTCATCGCCGCCGCAGGATGGTATGGCATAACGGAGATGAGCCGCCGGCGCCAGGAACAGCTCGAGCGCCTCAACCTCAAGAAAGAAAAGGAACTCGAGGAGGCGAAGCTCGAATTCTTCACGAACCTCGGCCATGAGCTGCGGACCCCGCTGACGCTGATCCTCGCGCCCCTCGCCTCCCTGCTGAAGGAGGAGACGAATCCCACCGTGGTGGAGAAGCTGCGCCTCATGCACCGTAATGGCGTGAGACTGCTGAACCTCGTCAACCAGATGCTCGATGTCCGTCGACTCATGAATAATAAAGAGGTGTTCCATCCCCATCAGGGCAATATCGTGGAAACCATCGGTAACGTCTGCCGCAACTTCGCCGAACTCTCCGACAAGGCCATCACCCTCGCCTTCCACAGTTCCGCGGAACAGATCACGATGGACTATGACAGTGACAAGATGGAGAAAATCATCACGAATCTCCTCTCCAACGCTTATAAGTTCACGCCCTCTCCCGGCCGTATCGAGGTAAGCCTCAAGACGGACGAGAAGGCGAAACAACTGATACTCACCGTCAGTGATACTGGCAGAGGTATCAGTGATGCCGACAAGAAGCATATCTTTGAACGGTTCTTCCAGAGTAAGGACAACGACCACACCGGAGGCAGTGGCATGGGACTGAACCTCGTGGCGACCTATGTAAAGATGCACGGCGGTACGATCACCGTCGGCGACAGGGATGGCGGCGGCACCGTCTTCACCATCACCTTGCCGATGGCACATGCCCATGTAGAGGGTGAGGCTTTCGTCACTGCAGGCGGTAGGGCTGAGGACGCACGGCCCTCACAAAAGAAAGTCATGAATAATCATGGTCATGACGAATCAGAAGAGACGGCCCCACATTATTCTATCCTCCTCGTGGATGATAATGAGGACTTCCTGGAGTTTATGGCTGCCGAACTGAGTGAGAAATATGCCCTGGCTTTCGCCCATAATGGTAAGGAAGCATTGGAGATGATCCGTGAGGACCAGCCGGATCTTGTCCTCACCGATGTCATGATGCCTGAAATGGATGGTAATGAGCTCTGTCAGCGACTGAAGGGTGATGAGAAGACACGCAATATCCCCGTCGTCATGCTCACCGCCCGCCTCTCGGAAGAGAATGAGATCGAGAGCCGTGAGTGTGGCGCCGATGATTATATCAAAAAACCTTTCAATATGGAACTGCTGCAACTGCATATCGACCGGCTGTTGCAACATGAACAGGTGAATGATGAAGGAAAACTCGACGTGAAAGTCAGTCAGCCGAAGATCACGTCCGTTGATGAACAATTCGTCAATGAGGCGACGACATACGTAGAGCAGCATCTCGACGACACCGATCTCTCCGTAGAGATGATGAGTAGTGACCTCGGCATGAGTCGTGTGAAACTATACCGTCGTATGGTCGCCGTGACGGGAAAGACGCCGTCGGAGTTCATCCGCCTCGTACGTCTGCGTCATGCCGAACAGCTGCTGATGAAGAGTCAGCTGACGATCAGTGAGATCGCTTACCGTGTCGGCTTCTCCTCCCAGCGCTATTTCTCGAAGTGCTTCAAGGAACTCTACGGCTACATGCCGTCACAATACAAGAAAGAACACGAATAGTAGGGACTTGATTTATCATGTCCCGAGACACATTGATATACAAAGACAGAGTAACAGATAAAACATATACTGTGCAAGATATGTAAAATCTGTTACTCTGTCTTTTTATTAAATATATCCCATCCGTTGCGGAACATGATAAATCATGTTCCTACTTCAGGATTTTTTTCCCGCGCGAAATGACGATACCCTTGTAATCGGCACCAACACGCTGACCCTGCATATTATAAATAGGTGTATGGATCTGTACCTGTGGCACCGTGGGCGTAACGATGGCCGTAGGCGTCATATAACGGTCATCATCATCGGCTGTCGTAATGGAGGTATAGGGATTGAAGGCAACATCGACACTGTCGCCCCATACATACTCCGCAAGATAAGGATAGTCGACGAGGAGATTACGGTTACCCTCAATCTTCGCCACGGCATTGTTGCGTGTCCGCTCGAGGTCGTTGACGGGATCCTCACGAGACCAAGAACGGTAGAGATCCGTAGCCCACTGTTTCATCCCCGGATAGACATTACCTTTACTGTCCTTGCTGTTGCTCATCGTCTGCAGGCCCGTACTGCTGAACGTCAGATTGCTGTAGGCAATAGCCATATACATATAAGCGCGGGCAAAATCTCCCTTATACTGGTCGCCGGGTTCCCAACACTGTCGCGTAACGCCGTCGACGGTTCCCGTGCCTACCTTGTCATAACCGGGATCCTCACTCTTCACCGTCGTCACGACAGCCATCGGGTAGTTGCCTTTGGCACTGTTGCCGGAGATATCCGAGGGATAGAGGTTATAGAGGTCTTTATAGGCGTTGTTATTCGTCTTGCCCCACCAAGACTTCGGAAAACTATGTTCGATATTCATCCCACTGATAGCTGTCCCCGTATGTCCGGAGAAATAGAACTTCTTTGAACTGTAACGGTTGATGCATTCCTGTGTCACAGTATCACGGTCTGTATACCAGAAGCCCCACCAAGTGCCTTGATTCTTATTGCCGTAATCGAGGACGTTCTTCGGGGCCATGAGACTGAGGAGGGCCGTCTTCAGTTCGGCGCCTTTCAAGCCCTTTAGCGAGGAGGCATACTGGATGAGCTGCTGACGCGTGATGGCTTCAGCGGGTATCGTGGCACCCAACAGGGAAGCCAACGAGAGGACAATGATTTTTCTGTACATAAAATTCCGTGTTTTGATTTGCCCTACAAAGATACAACAAAAAAACGAAAAAAAGACAGAGTAACAGATAAAACATATCCTGAACAGTAAATGTAAAGGGCCTCATTCGAGTTTGGTAGGTGTCGTCCTATTGCGGCCACGCACCCTACGAAGGGAAGAGACAATTCACTCCCCTCTCCTTTGGAGAGGGGTTGGGGGTGAGGCTTTCCTTATTATCTTCCCATTAAACGTCCTTGGGATCCGTTCCACCTGTTCGTAGAGGTTGGGAACCTGCCAACGCTCGAGGCGGGCGGCAAGATGACGGGCGATCTGCGGTTTTGTCAACGGACGGTCAGTGACATAAAGGAGTTTGAGGGTCTCTCCGAAAATCGGGGAGTCGGCTTTCACACACATACAGTCTTTGATCCCCTCGAGACTCATGGCGGCATTCTCGATATCCGTCGGCGCCACCTTATAACCTCCGATATTGATCGTGTCACCATTACGGCCGATGAGGCGGAGATTGCCATCGGCATCAATCTCTCCAAGGTCCTGTGTCCATAAAGTATCATCATGGAGAACAGCCGCCGTTGCCTCGGAATCCCCGACATAACCACTCATCAGTGTCGGCCCTTGACAGGCCACTGTTCCTTCGGGAGTGATAAAGAAACGAGAGTGACGCATGGCACGACCCAGACAACCGGCGATACAAGGATGGTGGTTGTAATCATAGGTACTGATGATTCCTGTCTCTGTAGAGGCATAGGTATTATACAGTCGGGCATGCGGCAACAAAGCACGGAAGGCATCAAGATCTGCTTGTGGCATCGGTGCCGCTCCCGTCTCGATGAAATCAATACGCTCAGCGATCCGCTCAAGATCCTTGCGGCCCCACTGCAGAAGGAGACGGATACTCGCGGGCACGAGGAAAGAAGCATAACGGGGCACGACTTGACTGTCGTCGATGTCAAGCGTGAAGGCATCAAAGAAAGCCCGGAGGTCACGGAGACCATCGAGGATAATGATTGTGCCACCCTCATGGATCACGGGCCAGAGTTTCGACAGACTGCCGATATGATTCATCGGACCACAGATAACGAAGATCGTATCGGCATTGAAGCCCTGAGCATCAATAAGGTTCTCGGCATCAGCGAGGATGGCACGGTGAGAGACCATCACACCTTTCTGTCGTCCTGTCGTTCCCGTAGTATAAAGGATGTCGGCGATGCCCTCGGGCATCTGCTGTGGAAGGGCCGTGAGATCGGGAGCTGTTCCCGTGGCAGCCAAAGGGATGGCGACAGCTCCGGCGACATGGATTGCCCAGTAGGTCACGAGAAAGTCAATATCCTGCGTGTTCCGGATGGCATAAGCCCGATGTGCCTCATAGCCCTTCGCAGCCTGCTTCACCCGTTGCCATAGTTCCCCATAGGACAGCCGCTCGCTCCCACACATCACCGCTAACTTCTCCGGCATCGCTTCCGCATGCTGGCGGAGGAAGGATTCTAATATTTCCATACTTTGTGTTTTCACTTAAGCCTTATCAAAAAAATAATATAAACATCACTTAATCCTCGATGATCATATACTTCTCTACAAAACATTGAGGATCAATGACTTCTAAGCCCTCATTTGCCTTCTTAAAATGTTTTAGGTTAATCGTAACCAAACACTCACAATCGTTTTCCAAAGCACAATAATATTGTATGGCATCCTCTATATCAGTAAAATGATCATCATTAAGAGCCATTCTCAACATTTCCTCACTGATATCCACGACATGAACGTTATCCAATAACGCATTAAGGATATCGCGAATTAATCTTCCTTTTTCAGGTTCATGTATCCCCTTCCTTTTAAGTTCTACACCACATAAATATACTAAAGTGTCAAAGGTACAGGCAGAAAGAAACCTTTCGACATCTTCACTCTCTGTTCCTTTAATAATATAACTCACAGCCTCATAGTATTCCCTCTTACTGAGGAACTCCATGATCACATTGGTATCCAGAAAGACTCTCATAGATATTTACTGTATTTATCTTTCATGTATTCCTCTCTCGCCTTCTCATCATCACTACGAGACGAGGAAAATATACCCGCAAACTGATCCAGACTCGAAGACTGATTCCGTTTTACATGAATTCTTTTAATCGGAATTTCCTTATTCTCTTGATCTTCTTTTCTGAACGACATTAACAAGTCAAGTACTTTTTTCATACGAGACTCATTATTAGCAATATATCCCAAATTGTAATAAACCTGAGCGTTAAGTTCAAATGCTGTCATCTTTTCTTCCTTTCTTTTTTGCCACAAAAATAATATTATTTTTTGAAACAAACAAAGAATAGATAAATAATTTTTTAAAGCTGACGTAGGGACATGATTCTTCATGATCCGCTGTAGGGACATGATTCTTCATGATCCAATCCAACACGGAACATAATATAATAATGATGTCTCTACATCTTCGACTTCACCAACTCCACAAGGGCATCGAGGTTCTTGAAGTTCTTCGGTGTGGCATCCTGGGCCTCAAGATCAATGTTATACTCCTTGGAGAGGGTCATGAGAATTGCCGTCACACCGAGACTGTCGAGTTCGGCAAAGAGGAAATCACTGTCGAGGTCTACCAACGGCAGGAGATCCTGCAATAATGCTTTGATTCTTTCTTTCGTTATTTCCATATCGTTCATTTTTTATCCATATTTAACGGAATATGATGAATCATATCCCTGTTCTAAAAATTGTTCATTTCGTAAGCCCTCCCTTTTGGGGAGGGTTGGGAGAGGCCTTCCTTATTTAAATATCCTTACCACGAAGTCCATGAGATATTTCCGCCAATTCTCCCAACTATGGCCCCCATCAGTCTCATGATAGATATAGGGAAGGGAGAGGGTGTCGAGGCGGCGACGGAAGTCGTCATTGAGTTTTTTCACAAAGTCATCTCGGCCTACGGCGATATAGTAGAGATCAACACCGGCAGAAAACTGTCGGCGGAGCTTCGTGTCAATACTGTCATAGACGGTGATATCCCCGTTATGCAGGTCATCGGCGAGACCCATCATTTTCTTACCGAGGCCACCCTTCGTGAGGAATGGCAGATTCTTATGCAGATTCATCATCCGCTTCGCGAAACGCTGCACTTTCTTGAAATCATTATCCTTCAGCCCATTCGTCGTCTGGGCAGAGAATAGACCGACATAACCAAACACACCGGGATTGTTGGCTGCAGTGGCTATCGTCTGCAGACCGCCGAGGGACAGACCGGCGATGGCCCGATGCTCCTTGTCAGCGACAGTACGGTAATGGCTGTCGATATAGCTGACAATATCAGGTACAAAGGAGCGTTCCACAGCCCCCATCATCGACTCCATATTCTTGCTCGTCACGGGGCGTTTATCCTGCGGATCATAGCCTGGTGCGGCAGCACGGTCAGCGATGCCATTCGGCATGACGACGATCATCGGCACGATCTTCTTCTGAGCGATAAGATGGTCGAGGATCTGACAGGCCCTGCCATACTGCGTCCAACTCGTCTCATCCCCACCCGATCCATGAAGAAGATAGAGCACGGGATAACGGCCTCCACGCTCATAGCCAACGGGCGTATAGACGAGCATGCGACGACGCGGTGTACCGGGAATGGTACTGTCATACCACAGTGCCGAGAGGCGACCGTGCGGAATATTCTCATTGAGATAATAGCTGCCGGGATTACCGGGGATAATGAAGAAGTTGAAGAAGTCAGCGACATCACGGACAGTATCGGGATTCAACGGGTCGAGAGCTGTACGGTCGTCATCCTCATCAATGATAAACCGATAAGTATACATTTCCGAGGGCAGTGACTCTGACGTATAGGTCCATACCCTACCCTTCTTCGTCATCTCCGCCTCACCATCATGTCCGAATATACCGGCAGGCGTCCAGAACGTCTTCCGCGGCAGGAACGATCCCGTGATCTTCACCTCTTTCGCCGTATCATTGCGGTAAGTAAAGGTCACAACATGCGTGGTGGCGGCGATCTTCGGTTGTGCCACTGCCCATAGAGGAAGTAACAGCAACCAAAGGAAAAAATATATTTTATTGCTCATTGCAGTCAGCATTTATTTTTATTATTCATCTTCCTCCGTAGGGTGCGGCCCCTGTGGCCGTCCTACTCCTAACTGTTAGGGCGCCCACAAGGGGTGCCCCTACGGAGAATCAATTCTTCACTTCATATCTCCGTCTGTCTTTCTCCGCCTGTGCCAACTCTTCCGGTGTCTGTGGCTCCCGCCGCCACGCTCCGGTGAAGAGATTTCGGAGGGTGATCGGCTGCGGACGCTTGCTGCCGTCAGGGCGGTAGACGAGCCATTTGAAGATCAACGGCGGGAAGAGATAGGCCATCATAATTACGGAGAACATACCGACGATCGTAACGACAGCCAGTGAACGCAGTGCCGGATGGCGGGCGAGGATGAGTGTGCCGATACCAGTGAACATGATCAGTGCTGAGAGCATGATACTGTTCTTATACGACCCGAGCATTTTCTTCCCGTAGGTATACTCATACTGGCAGCCTTCAGTCATAAAAATCGTATAGTCGTCACCCTGTCCGAAGATGAATGTCGCGAGGATGACATTGACGATATTGAAGTCGATGCCGAAGAGTCCCATGAGTCCGAGGATCCATATCCAGCTCACAGCCATCGGAAGGAATGACAGGGCCGCCAGCTCTATACTCCCCATGGAGAACCAGAGGAAGAAGAATACGATCGCCGAACAGGCATAGCCGATATAGTTGAAGTCATTGCTGAGGTTATTGGCCACAGCACTGTTGAGATCCTGGATATCGAAGGCATAGACATCGGGATCAGCCTTGCTGACGGCGGCAATAGTACGCGCCACGGCAGCATCATGGACCGTGACCTTGCTGATAATACTCTTTGTACCGTTCTTCTCATTATCAGAGAGAAAGGACGAGAGGGCTGAGGATGTCAACGGAGTGAAGACGGAGAAGGCCAACGGCTGATAATGTCCGTTGAGGATCGTCTGATAGTCAGCGAAGGCATCCGGTGTGAAGCCTGCGGCGACAAGGGGAGCACGATCTGTCAAACGGGCCTTCTGCTGACGGATGAACTGCTGCCAACGGGCCAGACGCTGCCGCTGCTGCCGCTCAGAGACGAGGAACGGCGCTCCTGATACCACCGGCTCATGCCAACGGTTGAGGAACCGCTCATTTTTCTGCAACGCCTCTTCCCAGTTCTTCCCCGACGCGACGATATAAACGTCCTGTGTACCTTTCTGCTCAGAGAAGAGATGAGCGAAATAGGCCATATCGGCTTTCTGTTCCTTCGTCATATAGTTGATATGTGACAGATTTGTGTCGAATCCTGTACGGAAAGCGAAGAAAGAGAAGAACACAGTGAGGATGACGACAGTGACGACGACCCACCGCTTGTTGTCTATCGAGAAATTACCGATACGATTGAATATACCCTCCGTAGGGTGCGGCCCTTGTGGCCGTCCTAACCCCACATTGTCCCGGTTAGGGTGCCCACAAGGGGTGCCCCTACGGAGGGAGGCAGTGCCCCTACGCCGTGGAACCACCGCCACCTGAGGCAGGAATACAAGAACGAAACCGATCGTACCGATGAGCAAGAATGAGGCAAAGAGACCGAGGTCACGCATGGCCGTAGATTGCAGGGGTACAAGGGCCAAGAAGGCACCCACGGTGGTGATATTTCCCACGAGGAGGGGCATGACGATCTCTTTCAACGCCTCCCGCATATTCGGCGTATGACCGAGATGGGCGATGACATGAAGGGGATAGTTCACGGCGATACCCACGATGACAGAGGAGATGCCGATGACGATAATCGACACCTGCGTATGGACGAGAGACAGACAGCCGAGGGCGAAGAGCCAGCCCCATGCGATGGAGAAGGCGATGAGCAACAGGTTCTTCCACGACCGGAACGAGAACGCCAGGAGGGCAAGGATGAGGACGACGGCGATGGAGAGGGCGAGGATACTGTCATTCTTGATCTGCCGTGCATTACCAACAGCGATGACGGGTCCTCCTGTGAGATGGACCTCAATACCGGCATGATGACTCTTCGCCTGTTTGGCACAGTGATCAAGGAGATCGACGAGGCGGCCGTTGTTCTCTGTCTCACTATTGCCGAAAGGAGAGTTGATCATCACGATGGCTCTGCTCATATCGGGTGAGAAGATATAGCCATCATAAAGTTCATACCGCATCTTCTGACTCTGCTGCTGCAGCTTAGCCACCACGGGCGTGAAGAGGTTGTAAGGATCCCGCGAGAGATTCTGGTCGAGCATGCCTCCCGAAGGAAAGAGGAGCAGCTGTTTATCCCGTTCCAGCTGAGCCTCCCGATAGCCGGGGGCAGCGAGGAGGGAATCCATGCGATGATAGTCCTGTTCGGTGAGGAAATACGGGATATGACGGTAAACAAAATCCGTCACGCCGGCCACCTGGTCGAGATCCACTTGCGTCGTCAGCTGACGGACGATATGTCCCGTATCCGCTTTCTCTACGGCAGCACGGAAATCCTCAATCCCCGCCACGAGACTGTCGGGATCGCCCTTCCGTCCGCCGGGATATTGGAAGATGGCGAAGATACGGTTGCCGCCGGAGATATTCTGATACACTTCCATCGCTTCCTGATGATGACTGTCAAGGGGCAGGAAGGCCGTGATGTCCTCCTGGAAACGCATGCGCGAGACAAGGACGACGAGGACAGCCGTGAGCAGACAGAAGACTCCCAGGGCCATGCGCCGGTGAGCATGGAGGTAGTCGTAAATACGGATGATGAACTTAGTCATTCACTTTTGCTTTATTGACAATAGGATTACTGTAGATACCGAGGAAGATATCCTTCAACTGGTCAATATCACAGGTGTCATACTGATCGAGGACGGCGAGATGCTGACAGAACTTCGCCTTCTCTTCCGCGGTATACATATTCTCAAAGCGCGGCGTGCCATAGCGCAGGTCGTAGGCGATATAGTTGTTCGGGAAGAGGCGATAGGCCGTGACGATACGACGGTCGATGAGACGGGCCACGGCACGGTGGTAGTCATTGTTCGTCATATTGTCGAAGGCATGGAGCTCCACCTCCGTCAGCGGCTCACAGATCTCGAAATGAACACGTCCCTTCGGCTGGACAATACCCGTGATGATACTGTTCAGGTCCTCACCGGGCTTCTTCGTGTATTTCGCAAACTGACTCTCATAGAGCTCGAGGGTCTTCAGCACGTCACACGGCTCCCACTCATAGCTCACGGAGACAGGGACGATATGCAGGTCGTTGATAGCACGGATCTTATCCATCGGCTCACTCATACAGAACATCTTGATGATACCCTGGTCAGTGAGGTCCATACCATTCTTCGTACGGCCGTTGCGCTGGGCAATCCACACACTGTGATGCTTGTCGTTGATGGCATGACGGATATAACGGGACAGATGGCCGGACTTCTGATAGAACTCACGGATGCTGCCGCCGGGACGCTCGACCTTAAACATCTTATTACTCTTGCCGATATCGATCACGAGCTGGCTGACCATGAGGTTGGCACCAAACGTGATCTCCGTCGTCTCAAAGCCGGCATCGATGAGGGCACTCTGCAACAGACTGGCATCGAGCATGATGTCACGGTGATTGGAGACATAGAGATAGGAGCCGTCCGCACTGAGCTTGTCAATGCCCGTACATGTGAACCGATCGATACTACGGTTAATGATCTGCTTGTTGACGAAATACATCGTCTGATGCTGGAAGGCATGTGTGTCGGGATAGGCGGCGATGCGCTTCCTGACATCATCAATCTCCTCACCGGGATAGATATAACTGGCCAACAACGGGAAGGAGCCGCTCTCCGCGATGCGTTTCATCGCTGCCGGTATCTCCTCATCATAGTAAGGACGGATATCGTCGAAATTCTCTTGTTCTGAAGTATGGTTTTCTTGCATAAAATCTATTGTTTACAGGGTTGGGGGTTATGCAATATTGGCACGATAGACAACATAAAAGGGAAAGGAAGCTCAAAGACATTTTACTTCCCCCCTCTTTTGGAGAGGGGTTGGGAGTGAGGCTAGCCATTCCAGGAATTTTGCTCTCCACACGCGGCATTCCGCCGTTCCCTTCAGACTGTTGGCACCGAAGCCATGACCACCCGTATGGAAACGGAGATAGACATGGGGAACATGCCGGGCCGTAAGGGCGGAGTCGAGAAGGATGGAATTATGATAGTCCACGACGGGATCATCCTCACAATTCACGAGGAAGACAGGGGGACAGTCTATAGGAACATGACGCTCGAGGGAGAGACTGTCACGGAGCAGACGGTTACCCGTACGACTGTCACCGAGAAGGCCACGTCGTGATCGCTTATGGACCCACGGCTCTTCCATCGTCACCACGGGATAGATCGGCGCGATAAAGGCCGGCCACTCAGCGCGCGGGAACAGTTCCACCGACGACATCACGAGATGCCCACCGGCGGAGAAGCCCATGACACCGATCTTCGTCGTATCAATGCCATACTCACCGGCATGATGACGGACATAACGAAGGGCATCACGCAAATCGTCCTGGGGATCGGGATAGCGGTTTCCCCGAAAGATCAACCGGTAATGGGACACGAAGGCGGGGACATAGGCCGTACGATAACGAAGTACGAACGCCACGATGCCATTACGCTGCAGCCACCGTCCCACACTGTCTCCCTCGGAGACCATGTCATGCCAGAAATAGCTGCCGCCGGGACAGACGATGACGGCAGTATGTCCCTTTCCGGCAACGGGATAGGCCGTGAAGCGCACCCGCTGACGGCCGAGGAGCATCGGTTTCGTGGGCAGCAGGCCCGGCGGACACGGCTCACCGACCGTCGTCCAGCCGTTCTGTCGTCCGACATTCATCTGCTGTGCCTGTAACGGCATCAGGGAGATGAGCAATAAGAAAAATATCGTTAGTGTTTTGTACATGCGTTGATATGATGAATAACCGTATTTCTTCCAAGGATTGCCTCAGCGGTGTTGATGGCCGTCAGTGGCACGCCACAGAAGCCATGGAGGTTGATATTCTGTCCTGTAAGCAGGAGGTTATAGACTTTCGTGACGACGGGGATATTCGTCAGGGCAGGATTATGACAGTCTTTCACGAAGCCACTCAGCGTGCCGCCCTTACAACCGTAGTAGTCACGGATCGTCAGCGGAGAGGCGGTATTGACGGCGTCGATGGATTCCCGGATATGGGGATAGACCTGTTCCACGAGTTGCAGGATTTTTTCTGTGCAATTCTCTTTCCACGCCAGATAGTCAGCGCCCCGATGTCCCGTCACCGTATCCTCCCAGGGCCTCACGGCATCGAAGGTCATCGGCACCGTGAGGAGGACGGTATGGGCCCACGGCCCCTGGTCCTCCACAGGAGGTGTCATCATCAACAGACCGAGGGGCCACGGCAACCTGCTGTCACCGAAATGCCATACATCGGCATAACGTGTCATCATATACACCGAGTGGTTGATATAAGGGAAGGCCTCCGGTTTCATCTTCAGATAGACGGAGAAGGCGGAATAGGTATTCGGAATCTCTTGCAGACGGGTACGGAAAGCCTTCGTGAATCCTTTGCCATTCATCATCGGCAACAACGTACAGGGGTGAACATCGGAGACGACATAGTCGGCCGTGAACACATGACCTTTCTTCGTCTTCACCGTTTTTACCATTCTGTCTTCAATGTCGAGAGTCTCCACGGCCTCTCCCGTGAGGACTTCACCACCATGGGCGCGGATATAATCGGCAAGGGTCTCAGCGAAATGCCACGTGCCGCCAATGAATCTACTCGCGCCATGGATATACAAGGCGCTGATGATGGCATGGATATAGGCCGGCGTGACTCCCTCGATACCGCCATAGAGGGGATTCATATAGGCGAGGATACTCCGCAGGCGCGGGTCACGGATCCTTTCGGCGATGAAATCACTCGCTGCCATAAGGGCGTTAGCGGGCAGTCCCGTCATATAATCCTCCGAGGGCCGGAGGTTGAAGAGGTCGATGCTGTCGGCAATGGCAAAGATATCCCGGACATAAGTCCGCAGCTCCTCTTCCTCATCGGGGAAATAGCAGACCAGAGATTGGATAAAGTTCTCCTTCCCCTTGGCCAGACGGTAACACTGATGATCTTCGAGGAAATGGAGCTCATCGGTACAGTCGGCATCGACGGGACGCAGACGGGCCTCATCGGCAATACCGAGGTATTCACAGATACGACGGATATTACCGCCGGGCTCCATGCCTCCGACGACATGCATGCCCGTGTCGAAAGTCTCTCCGAACCGGCGGAAACTCTGCAGACCTCCACCGACCGTGGCATTCTTCTCGAGGATCGTCACGCGCAGGCCCTCTTTCGCGAGGATAGCCCCCGTGAACAGTCCGCCGAGGCCGCCGCCAATAATCACCACCGATTTATTTTCACCATTATTCATTGTCTTTATTCATTATCTATTCTTCCACCGTAGGGTGCGGCCCTTGTGGCCGTCATAACAGCGATGTTGTTCCCGGTTAGGACGGCCACAAGGGCCGCACCCTACGATGTAATGCTTTGCTTGATTTGCGAATAAATCTTCTTCGCCGTCAACAGTTCACTACACGTGACGATCGTCCCCACAAGAACACCGAGCATGCCATGGGAGTTGATATTCTGCCCCGTGAGAAGCAGGTTCGGAATCTTCGTCTTATGCGACACACGGCAACCGGCCCCGAGGTTAACATCCTTGGCAATACCATACATCGAACCATCTGCCGTCCCCGTATAGTCGAGATAGGTCAACGGCGTAGAGGTATCATAACCGGCGATATTCCCGCGTAGCTCCGGGAAATGGCGCTCGAGGGCCGCGATGAGCCGCTCCGCCTTCCGCGCCTTGAAGTCGAGATAGTCTTGTCCCCGATGACCTACCGTCGTACCCTTCCAGCGCGCCACCTCTTCGATATGCATATAAGAAAGGATGACGCCGCTACGGGCAAAACGCGGATGGGCCTCATGGGCCATGTGCATATAGAGGAAGCCTTTCGGCCATGTCTCTTCCGTATAGTCCTCGCAGCCCCAGGGCGTTGGCGTGTCATAACCGTAATAGTTGTAATTCATATACGGCACACGGTCCGGTTTGAAACGGAGATATACAGAGAAGCCGCCAACGGTCTGCGGCATGGCATTGACCCTACGGCGATAAGCGGGACGGAGGAGATGACTGTCGACGAGCTCGAGGGTACGGATGGGATGGGCATCAGAGATGATCTCATCAGCGGGAATAAACTCCTCACCATTCACCTCTACACCCGTTGCCTTCGTGTCATCACAAAGGATACGTGTCACACGGGCACGCGTACGGACACTGCCGCCATAACGATGCAACGTATGGATGAGGGCCGTCGCCACCTGATCACTGCCTCCGACGAATCGGGAGGAACTGTCATTATAGAAGTCACGGATAAAGGCATGGGTGGCAAAGGGCGTCTTCCCTTTCACGGCAGCATAGAGGGGAAGATCGCCGGCAAGGACATCACGCAGACGGGGATTGGAGACGAGACGTTCGAGGACGCTGTCCATCGACTGTAACATATATTCCTGACTGAAAGGATCATCCTTCTCCGCATAACGAAGGGTATGGAGGGAGGACGCATTGGCGATACGGGCAACGAGATCACAATAGGCCTCGAGGTCCTTCCGCTCCTCGGGGAAGAAACGCAGCAGCGTGTCGATGAACGCCTCACGGCCGTTGGCATAAGGATAACGCTCCCCACCGAGCCCGATGATGTTATATCCCTGAGGATCGAGAGGAGCAAGACGGACCTCATCGGCAATCTCCAGATAACGGAACAGCTGACCGAGGGTCTCCCCGGGACGGGCGGCACCAATGAAATGCATGCCGGTCTCAAAACGGGCACCATGGCGCTCGAAACACTGGAGACAGCCGCCGGCCTGACGCTCCTGTTCGAGGACCGTCACCTGATAGCCATTCTTGGCGAGGATCACCCCCGTGGTCAGACCACCGAAGCCACTACCGATAATGATCACGTTCTTCATTGTCTATATATTTTCCCCTAACAGGACGGCCACAAGGGCCGCACCCTACGGTGGACTATTTTTCTAACTCGTTATTGATCTCTTCCACATGCTTCATATACAGATGGTGGAAATAGTGTGACTGCTCCGTCACATTACCTACCTTCTTCAAATCTTCCTGCGTCCATGCCTTGCCGACCTCCAGATAGACCGGCGTGCGGTTGAGATGATACTCTTTCTTCCGCAGACAACGGCCCGTGCCATAGAGATAGACGGGGATGATGTCGAGTCCTAACTGCTCGGCCACGAAGAACGGGCCTTTATGGAAACGACCGATGCGCAGAGTCTGTGAACGGGTCCCCTCGGGGAAGATGGCGATACTATAGCCCCGAGATACCAGGGAACGGAAATTCGGCAACAGACTGGCAATGCCATCCATCACAGGATAATATTCCGCCTCATGGATCAGAAATCCGTAAAGGGGATTATGCCATACCCATCCTTTCGTCAGGAAGATGATCCGCGGTGTCAGCGACAGGAGATAGGCGAGGTCGAGATGACTCTGATGGTTACAGATATAGATCGCCGGCTTGTCGAGATCCACCGACGGATCTATCTGACAACGGTATTTCACTCCCGGGATTCCCATGTGGATCGTCACGAAACGGGCGGCATGATAGATGAGCAGATGAATCTTCCACCGTTTCCGCTCCGTCATCTTGCCGATATGGACATAGAGCCATACCAACGGCGTAAAGACCAGCGTGATCGTACAGACGAAGAACAGCAGGGCCCATGCCGTCCTGAGGAATGTCATCAACTTCCTGAAGAGACAGAGCGGCAGACCGTAGACCACAGAGAGGAAACAGAGGAATCCGTTGAGGATACTGATTCGTGTGAAGTCTAGTCCCGGCCGGAAATGGCTCACACGCTCCTCCCGAGGAGGATAATAGACATCGACGGGAATGGAATGGAGTTCCACGCCATGCCAGGAGGCAAAGACGATGAGTTCCAGTTCGGCCTCATAACGGGAAGTCAGCAGACGGAGTCCACGGAGTTTCTTCAAAGGATAGAGCCGGTAGCCCGTCTGTGTGTCGGGGAGATAATGGAGCGTCTGGACGGCAAACCAGAAGTTGGAGAATTTGTTGGCGAACTTGCTGCCCCCCGACCGCTCCTTGCCTTCAAGACGACGGCTGCCGATGATGAGGGAGCCGGGATAGTCCTGGTTGGCACGGAGGAAGGCAGGGATATCCTTGGCGAAATGCTGGCCGTCACCATCCATCGTGATGGCATAGCTGAACCCGGCCTTAAGGGCGGCACGGAAGCCCGTCTTCAGGGCATAGCCCTTGCCACGGTTCCTTCGGTAACTGATGAGGGTGATCGTCTCCAGGGCTTCCAACACGGCTGTCGTCCCGTCATTACTGCCGTCATCGACGACAAAGACATCGGAACAGTACAGGAGGGCATCCTCCACGACACGACGGATGGTCCCCACATTATTATATGTGGGGATCAGCACACAGATACCCCGGTCGTGGAGCGTCTGCCGTACATAGGAGATATCGTCTGTCTTCTGCATGAAAAGGTTATTGTGCCTGACAGGTAAAGGAGATACTGGCGAAATGATGGGCGGCATTAGTAACCTCCATCTTCGCGCTCACCGTCTTATGGTCCTCCGAGGGATCTACCTTCGTCAGCGTGAAGACGACATCGGGGTCATCTTTCGGCGAGAGGATATACAAGAACTTGACATTCTTGATATCACTGATCTCATAGCTCATGCCATACTCTTCCTCCAGGAGCTCCTTGGCGATCTGCAGGATACAGACGCCGGGGGTAACGGGCTGACCGGGGAAATGGGCCTGGTAAATCTTACAATCGGCCAGGAGGGTAATCGAATATTCCCGTCCCTGGTCAGTGTCTTCGATCTTGTTGATCTTAAAAAGGTTGTTCTTCAGTTTCATCTTCTGGATCGTTATCTTTTAAAGGTAAAAATGTGAATTGGATTCCATATTTATCATCCTTATAGGTTGTCTTCCCCGCCCGCAGTGCATGGAGGACCTCCAGGAGATCCTTACGGAGGACAGGACGGACATACCATTTGTCGAGCATGGCCATCACCGTTGTCAGCATGACCTCATCCTTACGGAGATCATAGTTGAAGTCCATCGCCGTGATACCGAACTCGTTGAAGAGGGCTCCGCGAATACTGTCACCCTGATGGGAGAGGATACAGATCCCGCTGAGATAGCCTTTTTTCATCTCTATCGTCGCCTGCAGCTTCACCTCACAGCTGTCCTTAACAGGATAAAGTGAGTCGACAGGGATAGTGGCGGTGTCAGCCACCACCAATGAATCAGCGGTATGATCCGACAACGTATTGGCGGACATGGGGAGAACTCCCAAAAGGAGGCTAACGGATACTAAAAACGTTCGCATGGAGCGGAGTGTTGGTTCTGACATTCTTCAGCACGATGACGGTACGGTCGCCATTCTTCTCGATGAGCTCGACGGCGGAGACCATGCCCTGCTGGAGGTTGAAATGGACGATGATGTTCCGGAACATCTGCCGCATCGTCTTGCTCTGCGGCGTCATCACTGCCTTCCAGTTGTTGCCGGCCCCTGAGAGGGCGACCTTGAAGTCACGGGAGTTGGAGACGGTACGTCCCACGACGGTATTCATCATGATACGCGTGATCTCCTGGAACATCTTGTTCTGTTGGATATTGATGACATCATTACGCCCGCGGTTCTTCAGATATACCTGACTGCCATTGAGGATGAAGGTATACTGATAAGGGGAGGTATACTGCCAGCGGAGCTTGCCGGGCTGGGCATAGTACATCTTGCCACGACTGACGAGCTTACTGTTGAGCATGTGCACCGTCTTCGTCTGCACGAAGTCACACGTCATCGTCTTCATCTTCGCGGCAACGGCATTGATGCGCTGCCGTACCTGTGCTGCATTCTGTGCCTGCACCGTGAGGGCGCTGAGGACCAGGAAGAGACAGAAAAGGAATTTCTTCATATCTTATTTCGCTATTAATATACAACCTATCATGATACAGGCCACACCGACCCATTTCGTCACGCTCACCTCTTCATGGAAGAAGACGATGGCTGCGATCATACCGAAGACATAACTCAGACTGACCATCGGATAAGCCTGCGAGAAGGGGAACACCTTCACAATGTACATCCACAACAGGGAGGCGGCACCGAAACAGAGGCCACAGAGGGCAAAGGGCCAGTTGACGAGCACCGCCCGCCACCACTCCCAGGTCCACGAGAACGGTTGCATCCGCATGAGGGCGAACTTCAGGAATACCTGACCGCCACAGAGAAGGGCACTCTGCAGAATAGCTAAAGGGAGGATCTTCCACATAAGCTATCTGTTTGTGAGAACCATGGCGACGGAGTGGATCTCATGGTCATCGGAGGGCATCGCCGCCTGGTGCCGTAAGGCCGTGAACAACGGTGTCGTCTCGTCATGACACCCTACGAGGACGGTATGGACGCTGCCACTATCGAGGAGCAAGCGGGCCTGGGTGAGGGCCCACCGCATACTGTCGCCTTTCTGGCAGATCGTCACGTTATAGCCATGGGCTTTCAACCGGATGGCGATGGCACTGCTAATGGTGTTATGGGTACTCTGCATGAAGAGGGTCGGCTTCAGTGCCTCCTCTCCGTTGTCGGCCAACTCATCGAGCAGTTTCTCACTGTTCTCCATACATCCCCAGGCTGTCGCCGTGATGATGGCATCGGGACTGTCAACTTCCGCTGCCTTCAGGGCGTCGAGGGAAGAGAGGAGGGCACTCTTGATGAGCTTGCTCATGCGGCGCATCTCCATCGGCTTCACATATTCCTTCAGACGGGAGAGCTCTGATTTCTCCGTAATCTCTATTTTCGATAAGACGGTCGGCTCTGCTCCTTGCCGTAATCGGGGATGATCCACGGGCTCACTGCCGAACACCAACGCGGAGTCATTGCCTCCGAAGGCGAAGGCATTGCTGAGGATATGGCGCAGAGTGACATCGTCGGCACCCGTCGTGGGCATGATGAGATCAGCGGTCCCTTCCTTCCATCCGAGATTGGCAGGGAGGAAATGGTGGCGCAGGGCCAAGAGGGCGATCACGGCCTCGATACTTCCCGATGCACTCGTGGTATGTCCCGTGAACGACTTCGTACTCGACACCGGCGGCACCCGGTCTCCGAAGACACGGCGCAGGGCGGCACTCTCGCTGCTGTCATTATCGGGTGTTCCCGTGCCATGGGCATTGACATAGTCGATATCC
>JAQXXT010000102.1 GCA_029226205.1 Prevotellaceae bacterium | reverse complement strand
GTTAGGGCGCCCACAAGGGGTGCCCCTACGGTGGATAAAAATAATTGCGCCTATGAGTGAAGAAAAACTGACATTTACCCCTGAGGAACGCACGGAACTGCTGCGCATTGTCCATCATCTCCACCAGACCATCGGACAATCCTTTCTCCCCAATGACACGCCGAACCTGCGCCACTGGCTGGAGAAAGCCGCCGAGAGCGGTCTGCTGCAGCGGGACTGCTTCGGTCTGAATCCCATCGTGCGCGCCTTGCAGACGGCAGAGATAGCAGCCGACGAGATCGGCCTTAAACGTGAAGGCGTCATCGCCTCCCTACTCTATGCCTGCTGCCCCGACTCCTTCTCCGATGAGGATGCCGCCCGTGTGACGAAACTTTTCGGACAGGATGTGGAACATATCGTCCATGGCCTCGTACGTATCGAGGAACTCTATAAGCGGAACCCCGTCATTGAGAGTGAGAACTTCCGCAACCTCCTTATTTCCTTCTCCGAGGATATGCGTGTGATTTTGATCATGATCGCCGACCGCGTGAATGTCATGCGGCAGATCCGTGATACGAAGGCAGAGGATGCCCGTCATGAGGTCAGTGAGGAGGCCTCCTATCTCTATGCTCCCCTTGCCCACAAACTCGGTCTCTACAAGCTGAAGAGCGAACTCGAGGACCTCAGTCTGAAATACCTCGAGCATGATGCCTATTATATGATCAAGGATAAGCTCAACGCCACGAAGGCCGCCCGTGATGCCTATATCGACCGTTTCATCGGACCGGTGAAGGCGAAGCTGGAGGCCGCGGGACTGAAGTTCCATATCAAAGGCCGTACGAAGTCCATCCACTCCATCTGGCAGAAGATGAAGAAGCAGAAATGTGGCTGTGAGGGTCTCTATGACCTCTTCGCCATCCGTATCATCCTCGACAGTCCTCTCGACAAGGAAAAGATGCAGTGCTGGCAGGTATACTCTATTATCACCGATATGTACCAGCCAAATCCGAAACGACTCCGTGACTGGCTCTCCGTGCCGAAGAGCAACGGCTATGAGAGCCTCCATATCACCGTCCTCGGCCCGGAGAACAAATGGGTGGAGGTACAGATTCGTACGGAACGCATGGATGAGATCGCCGAACATGGTCTTGCCGCACACTGGCGCTATAAGGGTATCAAGAGCGGTGAGGGCGCCATCGACGATTGGCTTGCCAATATCCGGTCGGCACTGGAGAACAATGATGACCTGCAGCTCATGGACCAGTTCAAGATGGACCTTATCGAAGATGAGGTGTATGTCTTCACGCCGAAGGGTGACCTGCTGAAACTGCCGAAGGGTGCCACCGTCCTCGACCTTGCCTATCGTATCCATTCGAAGATCGGTAACACATGTATCGGTGCCCGTATCAACGGGAAGGTCGTGAGCATGCGACAAGTGCTGCACTCCGGTGATGAGGTGGAGATCCTCACGCAGAACAACCAGACACCGAAACAGGAATGGCTGAACATCGCCGTCACGCCGAAGGCGAAGGCAAAGATCCGGCTGGCACTGAAAGAGACGAAGAAGAAGGACGGCCTCTATGCCAAGGAACTCCTCGAACGGCGTTTCAAAAACAGGAAAGTCCCCTTGGAGGAGTCTATCATGGGCCATCTTATCAAGAAACTCGGTTATAAGGAAGTCAGCGACTTCTATAAGGATATCGCCGAGGAACGTCTGGACCCGAATACCGTCATCGAGAAATATATCGAGACACGGGATCATGTCAACGGCCTCGACAAGCCCCAGGAGAATGTCTCCGCCGACCAGTTCAACTATGAGAACCCCGACGAGGAGGTGGCGAAGAATGAAGATGTCCTCGTCATCGACAAGAACCTCAAGGGTATCGACTATAAGCTCGCCCGCTGCTGTCATCCCATCTATGGCGATAAGGTCTTCGGCTTCGTCACCGCCGGTGGCGGTATCACCATCCACCGTTGCGACTGTCCGAACGCCCCGGAGCTGCGCCGTCGTTTCGGTTACCGTATCGTGAAGGCAAAATGGAGCGGTAAGGGTGAGAGCCAGTATTCCATCACCCTGCGTATCATCGGACAGGACGACATCGGTATCGTGAGCAACATCACGAACATCATCTCCCGTGAGGATAAGCTGACCATGCGCTCGATCAACATCGACAGTCATGACGGCCTCTTCTCTGGTAATGTCGTGGTGCAGATTGAGGATGCCACGAAGACCCAGCAACTCATCAAGAAGCTCAAAACAGTCAAGGGCGTCAAACAAGTCGTGCGCTTGTAGGTAGGCTATTACAAGTCTATCCACCATCCCCTCCCTCTAAAGGAGGGGAGCGACTGCGCCAACGTAGGGACATGATTGAGATGATATCTATGCCCCATAGAGGAAGAAGTTCATCTTTCTGACTGTTTTTTACCCTATTTTCCGATTCAAAAACTTCATCAGGAACTTGCATTCTAGCGTATGAATGGAAGGATTTCCGAACAAGAGAGTCAAAAACAACGGAGATAATTTTGTAAACAACGTGTTTAGAAAATTATCTACGATAGATACGGGTCGTAAATACCATGTTTATGACCGAAAACAATGGTGATATTCTGCATATTCATTAATTTTATTGTCGTATATTAGAGAAATATGCGAATATTTATGCTATATGAATAACTCCGATAATAACCACGAGTATTATCTCATTGATAATCAATAAAATACTAATAACCTTCAAAACTTGCGTATTTCCCGCCTCTTGTCTGTTTGCTGATGACAACGAGCTTCACGAATAAGATATCAAGAGGTAGTGAGCCGCTTTTCTGACACAAATGCTTGGCTAACTAATCAGAAATTCCTATATTTGCAAACAGAAAACAAAACAGAAAGAAAATGACAGAAACGACGAAACAAGGCCAGAATGCCACGGCAGAATACGAGAAAATCTTCCACGATGACCTCCACGACCATCTCCGACAGATCGGACGAGTCGACGCCCATTTCCCGGAGGCCCCCGATATTGAGGAGCTGTGGCCGAAGATCGGCGAGAGTTATATGCCCGATGCCCTCCGTGAATTCAATGACTACCCCACCGTAGCCCTCGGATGGGTCATGTATGTCGGTATGGCGATCGCAAAATACTGGGATACCGACTGGACACTCTACGCGAAAGTGCCCGACCTCTACAAGTATCTCCGTGACCGTATCGACTTCGATCATCTCGACGATTATATCTGCAAACAAGTACTGTTGCTGAAAGATCAGGAGACAGTTGAGCTACGGAATGTTATCGCCGAATGCGCGTCACGGACCTATAACCGACTCTTCCACCTCCACCTCAATCCCGGCAGCGAGTCCGCCTTCCGTGCCTTCGTCGCCGCCCTTCACGAGCTCTATCTCATGGGAGCAGCCATGCAGTTGAAGGACATGGGATATCACATGACAAAAATCAACGGATAATCAAAAAAACTGGGAATTTCCCATAGAACAACAATATGATTACACAAGACGCGATAGACTCGGCTTATGCCTTCTTCCATCAGAAATGGAGAGTATATGAATTTTCCCATAGTGACCGGCAGAAGGATGACATCGAATATGCCATCAGCAGTTATGTTGACCAAATGGACCGTGACCTCTACGAGGAGCTGGCCCATGGACGTGAGTCCTTCCTGCAAGATCACACGACCTTCGCCAACGATATGCAGGAGGCGCTGGAGAAACTCGACAATATGTAATATGGATTATAAATTCACCCTTCAATCTTCTTACGACGATCTCGATCTCGCCGTATTGCTGATGACGCCGGATGAGGGAAAGCCTCACGCCATTCTGCAACTTATCCACGGCATGTGCGATCATAAAGAGCGTTACGAACCTTTCATGCGGTATATGACTTCGAAAGGATATGTCTGTATCATTCACGATCAGCGCGGACATGGTGAATCGGTGAAGAGCCAGGACGATCTCGGATATATGTATGACGGTGGCTGGCAGGCACTCATCGAAGATGCAAGACTCGTCAACCAATGGATTCACAATAAATATCCGGGACTGCCGTTGACGCTCTTCGGCCACAGCATGGGCTCCCTCGTTGCCCGCTCATTCGTGAAGCGGTACGATGATCTCGTAGACCGTCTCATCGTCTGCGGCTGTCCGAGTTACAATCCCGGGACGCCCATAGCCCTTCTTTTAGCCCATTTCATCGGCGCTCTCCGCGGCAGTCACTACCGGCCACAGCTATTGCAGCGTCTCTCTTTCGGAACATTCAACCGGCCTTTCCGCCATGAGGGTTTTGCGCAGGCATGGGTATGTTCCAATCCCGAGACGCTGAAAGCCTATCACGCTGATCCACTCTGTATGTTCACGTTCACTGTCAACGGCTATGAGAATCTCTTTAGGCTGATGCTCGACTGCTATTCTCCGAAAGGCTGGCAGATGAAGAATCCTTCCTTGCCCGTTTCCTTTATCTCCGGCGCCTGTGATCCCTGTCGTATTTCCGACAAGGCCTTTCACCGTGCCGCTGATCTCATGCGCCGCGTAGGTTACCATCATGTCACGGAAAAACTCTACCCCGGTATGCGACATGAGATTCTCAACGAGACAGACAAAATAAAAGTTTGGGAAAATATCACAAAAAAATCCCCGGCATCCACAACGCTATATGGATACCGGGGTGAACCCTAATTAGACTGTATGTATTTAGTTTAAACTTTCAACGATTATGCAACTTCTATCTTGCGGACATCGTCCTTCTTCTCCTCAATCATCTTCGGCAGAGTGATATAAAGAATACCATTCTCTACCTTTGCGGAGATATGATCCTTATCGACATCCTCCGGCAGCGTGTAAGCCTGCTGGTAGTTGCCATAGGAGAACTCACGGCGCAGATAGTGCTCCTTCTTCTCTCCCTTATCCTCCTCGTGATGCTCGAGCTTGTTCTCAATAGCGAGCTCCAGCTCACCATCAGCGTTCAGATCAACACGGCAGAACTCCTTCTTGATACCGGGGACAGCCACCTCCATCGTATAGGCCTTCTCATCCTCCTTCACATTGACGGCGGGTGCCGTGGCGTTCATGCGGTTCATTGCACGATTATCGAAGAAGTCGTTAAAAGCATTGTCAAACCAATCATTCAATACTGGATACATCATAGTTTTTACCTCCTGTTTATTATTTATTTGTTATTTATTTTTCGTTTTCACTTCCCTTTTTGCAACAGTTGTACCAAAGCCCGAAGCCTGCAAGATTGTCAGTCTGGTGCGCCATTCTGTCGTATAGTTGTAGGTGGCCGCAAGATGGCGGCCACCTACTCTTTGCGTTAGGGCGCCCACAAGGGGTGCCCCTACGGCAAAGGGTTAAAGAAGTAAAAATCTGCCTCAATGGATTAAACGAAATGGACCAAAATGCATCAAACTCATGAAACAAGTACAAGAGTAGTCTCACAAAAGACAAAGCGTAAAGTAAAGTAATACAGTAAC
>JAQXXT010000101.1 GCA_029226205.1 Prevotellaceae bacterium | reverse complement strand
TGGTGAAAAATATATTCTCTTCATCCCACCGTCGGGGGCGCCCCTGGGGGCCGCCCTAACTGCCAAATTATTTCTCTTGATCCGCCTGTTTTACATAACCCCCATCAGCCCGGCCACAAGGGCCGCACCCTACGGAGGATCGGTGGGGTTAGGGCCGCCACAAGGGACGGCCCCTGCAATTGAATCATTTTGCCTTATACGTCTGGTAAACGATATAATCGCCATCGGCATGGATGCGGACTTCATCGGCGAGACAGTCGTTGAGCGTGCCCTGCCATAGCTCCGTGAAAGGATAAGCGTTCCAACGGAGACCTTCGGAAGAGAGCGTGTGACAGTTGAGGTTGAAGATACTCAGCTGCTGATGCGGAAAGGTCATGAGACGGGCATCACCATGCCACGCCGTGAAGAAGCCATAGTCCGTATACATCGTTCCTTTGATAGGATAGTGGCGCTGATGCCAGGGAAGGAGGAAGATATTTCCGAGGGTGTGGTCCTCCCGTTTGCCCGTCGTGCCGATGTAGGCGACGGAGAGCCGTGCGGCATCATCGTATGCTGTAGTGTCTTCCGATATCGGCAGGCCGAAGTTCTTGCAAAGCAATCGCGTGGCCTTGGTGAGGTCGTTATGTTCCTGCTCGTTCTCTTCATGAAGGACGGGAGCGAGGAGCGTAAGGAAGTCCTGTGGGAGACGGTCGCGGAGGGCACGGAGACTGTCGCCGTCTCCGATTCCCTGCAGACAGCCCTCACGGACCTTCTCTTCCACGAGGCGGCGGTCATGTTCCCAGAGGGTATAGAGGGCCGCGTCACAGCAGATGAGCTGCCGTGCGTCATGGAGGAGTTGTAAGGGGATGGGGTGTGTGGGAAAAGAGCCGTCGGCAAGGATGACGGCATCAGGCGTTGAGGGAATCATTTCTTTTATCATTTTTATAGCCTGTTGTATCGGTTTGCAGGGGCCGTCCCTTGTGGCGGCCCGTTGCCCGTTAGGGCAATCATCATGCAAATATTCTGTTATTTCTTTCTTCCATTTAAAATATCCGGCGACGGCGATGGTGGTATAGAGGGCATAAAGGCCGGAGGTGAAAGGCAGGCCTTTATAAAGATAGAGCATGGCCAATTCGGCATCGACGATAACCCACAGCCACCACTGCTCGAGATATTTCCTGGCGAGCCACCACAGGCCGACGATACTCAGCGCATTGCCGAACGAGTCGAGGACGGGCACCGTGGAGTTGGTCCAACGGATGAGGACCAGATAGATCACGCCCCACGCCGCAAGGAACAGCAACAGCGAAGGCAACAGCAGGCTGCGGCGTACATGGGTGATGGGCATGTCGTCGTTCTGTTGTCCGTGCTTACGGCCGAATTTCCATACGAGAAGTCCGTAGATGGCAGCGAGGGCATAATACACTTGCATCCCGAAGTCGGCATAAAGGCCGGCATCAAGATACACGAACATGTAGACCACGGGCATGATGATACCCGTGATCCACAACCAAATAGAGGCCTTGTATTCCTGATAGATATAGACAAGGCCGATGAGTGCTCCAAAGAGATCCAGCATTAGAAATCGATGCTCAGATGGGCCATGACATTAAACGGTGCGGACGGCGCGAAACCAGCGGCTTCCTGGTCACGTGTGCCCCAATCGTTGAAGGCGATGACACTGCCGTCTTTCGTCTTGGCGATCTGCGGTGCGCCCCAGCCGTTGTTGTCATACTTCGTGTTGAAGATATTGTAGAACGTGATGCCTACCGTGGCCTGTTTGATGCCTAACGGTTTGAGATCGAAGCGATAAGCGAGGTCGATGTTCGTCGTGAAGTGGTCTTTGAGCATCAGCGTCTCATGCGTCTCGTTGCCGTTCTCGTCGTGGCAGGTCATCTCCTTGAAGTCAGTGTTCGTCAGATACTGCTCACCGATATACTGACTCTGGATGGAGGCGTTGAAACCTTTGTAAGTGAACGTGAAGATATTGTTGAAGATCACGTCAGGAGAGAAGGCGGTATGCGTGTTGCCGAGATTCACTTCCTCTCCGGCAACATTATTATAGCTGGCATCGTAGACGGGCTTGTTCTGATCGTCGACCTTCACCGTGCTCTGTATCCAGTCTTTGTTGATGCTGCGGGAGAACGTGGCGTTGAGATCCCAACGGAACCAGTCAACGGGTTTCCAGGCACCCTCGAGCTCGATACCTTCGCGATAAGAGCTCTTGCCTTTATTGCTGGCGATCATCTCACCGATATCATTCAGCGCGCCCGTCAGCACGAACTGATGATCGTAGTACATATAATAGAGGTTGACACCGGCCGTGAACTTCTCACTCTCATATTTATAACCGAGCTCTACATCCTGCAGCTTCTCTGCCTTGAGGTGCTGGATCTCATTGTCCTGATAGTCGTTACGGGTCGGCTCCTTATGACTGACGGCATAGGAAGCATAGACACGGTTGTGGTTGTCAATCTGATAGTTCAGTCCGGCCTTCGGATTGAAGAAGTCGAAGTCGTCATGAGCCCAGTAACCAAGGGTGCGGTCCTCATCGATATAGTAGTCGCGCGGATCCTGCATGCGGTAACCGACATGACGGTACTGCAGGTCGACATAGGCGTTAAGGCCGGGGAGGAAAGTCCAGGAAGCCTTGCCGAAGATGTTGAAGTCGCTCTTCCATGCACGGTTGCGGTAATACTCGTAGCCCGGGTAGAACGTCTTGGCAGCAACTTTCGTCCACAGGACATTACCCCAGTGATCACCGATGTATTTATTCCAGCCGCCGCCGAGCGTTGCCTGGTAGTTGCGCTTGTTGTCGTAGTTCAGACTGGCGACGATACCGTAGAGGTCATTCTCCATGATCTTCTTACGTGTCAGGTCGTTCTTCAGCTTCACGTCGGAGAGTCCGTAGTCGCGGTAGTCCTTGTGAACTTTATATTCGTTGTAGTAACCATATCCATGGGTGTAGTGGAGCGTGACATTGCTGTTCCAGTGGGTTCCATAGAACTGGTTCCAGATAGCCTGGTAGTTCTGCTGCCAGTAGTTATCCGTCTGATCGGGATAGTAGGCCTTGTTGCCATTGTCGTCGGTATATTCTCCACAGGAGTTGTAACGGCGGCCATAGAGGCTCTGCTCATATTTTGACGTGTAGTTCCAGGCGTGATAGGTGTTCTCCACACTGTTCCACGTGAGGAACTTCACCATCGTGTTGTCTGAGAAATAACCGCCCTGAAGGAAGTAAGAATTCAGCTTCGTCCATGCACGGTCGAGGTAACCTTTCGAACCAATATTCGACAAGCGGCCCTGCAGTCCCCAGTGATCCTTGATGAGGCCGGTGCCGAAGCGGACGGTCTCTTTATGACTGTAGTAGGAGCCGCCACTGAAGTCGAGACCGAAGAACGGTTTCGTACCGATATTCTCCGTGAGCATGTTGATGGAAGCACCGAAGGCACCGGCACCATTCGTTGACGTGCCTGCGCCGCGCTGGATCTGCATGCTCTGTACCGAGGAGACGAAATCTCCCATATCGACGAAATAGAGCTGGGCGCTCTCGGCATCATTCACCGGCACGCCGTTGGCCGTCACATTGATACGGGAAGGATCAATGCCACGGACACGGATGGACGTGTAGCCGATACCATTGCCGGCGTCTGACGTCGTCGTGACAGACGGTGTCAGCGAGAGGATATAAGGAATATCCTGGCCGAAGTTGACATTACGGATCTGTTGTTGATTGAGCGTAGAGAAGGCCATCGGCGTCTTCTTCGAGGCGCGCGTGGACGTGACCTGTACGCCCTGCAGTTGGTAAGTACGAAGAGAGTCCAAAGGCTCATGACCTTTGGCGTCCGATGCGGCGGCAGCCATCGAGAGGGCTGCGAGCATCATGATCGATTTGTCCATGAATACAATAAATAATTTTATTAATATTATGGGGAGCTGGCTTTTCCCTGTATCGGCATTGCCCGTGTCAGGTTCAGAGGGTATGTTCTCAGCAGAAGCAATGGCTTCAGCACCCCTGGCAGCGGGCGTTTCCCGTTACCGCGTGCAAAATTAAACAATTTTTCTGAAATAAACGAAAAAGAAGTAGGAAATGTATGGGACATGATTTATCATGTTCCGCACTCTTTCCAACAAGACACGCCCTTTCTTCTCTAAAATAGGGAAGGAAGGGCGTGTCTTAGTATTTACGTACCCGCAATGAGTAGGTGGCCGCCATGTTGCGGCCACGCACCCACAATGAGCGGGAAAAGTAATTATTTCTTGCAGTCACACGGCGTCCAGGGCTTCAGCTCCTTGAAGAAGTCATGGCCCTTGTCGTCGACGAGGATGAAGGCCGGGAAGTCCTTGACGGTGATCTTCCAGATCGCCTCCATGCCGAGCTCAGGATACTCCACGCACTCAATGCTCGTGATGCACTCCTTGGAAAGGACAGCGGCGATACCACCGATGGTACCGAGGTAGAAGCCACCGTGCTTCTTGCAGGCATCGGTGACGACCTGCGTACGGTTACCCTTGGCGATCATGACGAGGGAGCCGCCGTGATCCTGGAACTCATCGACATAGGGATCCATACGGTTAGCCGTTGTCGGTCCCATGGAACCACAGGGATAGCCTTCCGGTGTCTTGGCAGGACCAGCGTAGAGGATAGGATGATCCTTGAAATACTGCGGCAGATCCTCACCCTTGTCGAGGCGGGCTTTCAGTTTGGCATGAGCGATATCACGGGCAACGATGATCGTACCGGTAAGGCTCACACGTGTGGAGACGGGATATTTCGTCAGTTCAGCGCGGACAGCATCGATACCCTTGTCGAGGTTGATCTCAACGCCCTTAGCGCCTTCTCCCGGCTTGCGGTACTCCTCGGGGATGAGCTCTCCGGGATTGGTGTCCATCTTCTCCAGCCAGATACCATCGCGGTTGATCTTTCCCTTGATGTTACGGTCAGCGGAGCAGCTTACGCCGATACCAATCGGACAGCTGGCACCATGACGGGGCAGACGGATGACACGGATGTCATGAGCGAAAGCCTTACCGCCGAACTGTGCGCCGAGGCCGATCTTGTGGGCTTCGTCGAGGAGTTTGGCTTCGAGGTCGAGGTCACGGAAGGCGCGGCCCGTCTCGTCACCGGTCGTGGGAAGGTTGTCGTAATACTTGATGGAGGCGAGCTTGACGGTGAGCAGGTTCTTCTCTGCACTCGTACCACCGACGACGATGGCGATATGATACGGCGGGCAGGCAGCGGTGCCGAGGCTCTTCATCTTCTCTACGAGGAACGGCAGCAGTGTGCCCTCGTTCTGGATCGTAGCCTTTGTCATCGGGTAGAAATAGGTCTTGTTGGCAGAGCCACCGCCCTTGGCGACCATGATGAAACGATACTCCTCGCCCTCGGTAGCTTCGATATCGATCTGTGCGGGGAGGTTACACTTCGTGTTGACCTCGTCATACATCGTCAGCGGAGCGTTCTGGGAATAGCGGAGGTTGTCGGTGGTGAACGTGTTGTAGACGCCACGGCTCAGAGCTTCTTCATCGTCGAAGCCGGTCCAAACCTGCTGGCCTTTCTCACCGTGGATGATGGCCGTACCGGTATCCTGGCAGAAGGGGAGGATACCCTTGACAGCCGTCTCGGCGTTGCGGAGGAACTGCAGGGCGACATACTTGTCGTTCTCGGAAGCCTCGGGGTCCTTGAGGATGGCGGCGACCTGCTCGTTATGCTTGCGGCGCAGGCAGAACTCCACATCGTGGAAGCCTTCCTGAGCGAGCAACGTCAGTGCCTCGGGGGATACCTTCAGGATTTCCTTACCTTCAAACATGCCTGTGGAAACTCCTTCCTTGGAGACCAGGCGATACTCCGTGTCGTCTTTACCGACCTGAAACATCGGAGCGTACTTAAAATCAACTGCTTTAGCCATAATCAATAGTTAATGTCTAATATTTAGTTTTTGTATTTTATTTTTTCATACGTTGCGGGCGGAACATGATAAATCATGGCCCTACGAAATGCCGTACCGGCATCGGGCCGCCACAAGGGACGGCCCCTGCAAAAGGTTATTACAACCCGAAGATCTCGTCGGTGGTGAGGCGCTTCACCGGACCTATCTTCTCCAAGGCCTTCATGTCGAGGTCTTTCTCATTGCCGAGGATGAGATAGCGGTAGGGCTTGCCGGAGATATTCTCCTTACCGAAGCGGAGCACGTCATCGAGCGTCAGCTTCGGCAACTCCTCGTAGACGCGACTGTTGAGATCGTAGTCGATGCCACGTTTCTGAGCACGGAGATAAGCGTTGAGGATGCTGAACTTCGTCGTGCGTGCCGTAGCGAGACTCTTCATGAGACTCTGACGGGCGAGGTCGAAACCGGCGGGACGTGTGGGGATCGTCGTGAGGAGATTATTGAACTCATTCACACAGTCCATCATCTTATCATTCTGCGTGATGATATACGTCCAGAAATCCTCGTAGTCTCCCTTGCGCGACGGCAGGTTATAGTAGGCGCCGGCGGAGTAGGCGAGGCCGCGGGCCTCACGGAGCTCCTGGAAGACGATGGCGTTCATGCCGCCACCGAAATACTCGTTGAAGAGGTCAGCGACAGCCGTCTCCTCTGGCTTCCACGTCTTATGATTATTATGATACTGGATCATATAGATATTCTTCGCGTCATAGGGAGCGAGATAGATCTCTGTCTTCGGTGTTGCCTCCTCGGTGTAACGCTGACGCTTGTCGAAGCAAGCGAGGCGGCGGCCGTTGAAGTTGTTCTTGCTGACGGTCGTCGTGAGGGCTTTCAGCGTCGAGGGACCATAATATAATAAGGTGTAACTGCCGAGTCCTTTCAGCATGTCGAGGAGCTGCTGCGGATCCGCCTTGGCGAGCTCGTCATTATTCATGGCGTTGCGCATACTGTTGTATGGACCGTAGATACCATACTGGCGCAGGGCGTAGAAGTTCATGCGCTGGTTGGCCTTCGCGTCCTTACGGCTCTTCTCGAGGACACCGACGAACTTGTGATAGCTGGCGGTGTCGGCCTTGGCATGGTAGATATAGTCCTTCAGCAGGGCGAGGGCCTTCGGGAAGTTCTGATTCAGACCGCTGAGGTTGATGCGTGTCTCGTCGCCGCTGACCGATACGTTGTAGTCGCAGGCGAGCTGATAGAAGGCTTTCTGGATGTCAGCGGCAGAGCGTGTTGCCGTACCGACAAAGTTGAGATAGTCGGCGGCAGTTTCGGTGCGCTTGTCGTTCTCTGATCCCACGGGGTAGACGAAGCTTAGGTTGAAGAGGTCGTCCGTCGTGTTCTGCTTGTAGAGTACGGTAGAGCCATCTTTCATCTTTCCCTTGGTCAGGTCTTTGTTGAAGTCGAGGAAGCGCGGCTGGATCGGCGCGGGATTACTGTTGACGATGGCCTGGAGGAAGTCACTGTGCTTGTCGTTGTTCGTAGGAATCGGCGTGATCTGCGGTTTCTCAATCTTATGGATCGTCGTGTCGTTGCCCTGGCGCTTGTAGACGCAGGCATAGTTGTCGCCGAGATACTTATTGGCGAAAGCGACGATCTGTGCTTTCGTCATCTTCGACATACGGTCGAGGCCTCCCACTTCCTGGCGCCAGTCCTTGCCATTGATGAACGCGTCCTTCATCACTTCCACACGGTTGACATTCTTGTCAAGGCCACGGAGGAACTGGAGACGCTTATTGGCAACGACGGCACTGACGAGGTTATCGTCGAAATCGCCCTTCTTCAGTTTGTCGATCTCGGCGAGGAGGAGGTCACGCACCTCTTCGAGTTTCTGTCCCTGGCGTGGCACGCCCTCGAGATAGAACTCGGAGTAGTCACGGAGGTCATCGCTGGCAGCGCCGGCTTCCATGATCTTCATCGGCTGCGTGAGGTCGACGTCAAAGAGACCGGCCTTGCCGTTGGCGAGGACATCGGCGATGACCTGCAGCGTATCGTTCTGCAGGGATGCCGCCTTGTCGAACTTCCAGCCGATGATAATATTCTCGGCCTCCTGACCGACGACCGTCGTGTCCTTATGGGCTTTCAGGTCAGCGACGGGGGCGTACTGCGGATAGGAGAGGTTATCGCTCTTCTTCCATGAACCGAAATATTTGTCGATGAGGGCGATGGTCTTGTCGGGATCGAAGTCACCGGCGAGGACGATGGCGACATTGTTCGGCACATAATATTTATGGAAGTAATTCTTGATGTTCGTGATACTCGGATTCTTCAGGTGCTCCTGCGTGCCGATCGTGGTCTGCGTGCCGTACGGATGGGTGGGGAAGAGGATCTTGTTCAAGGCGTTCCACTCCTTCCGGCCGTCATTGGCGAGGCCGATGTTATACTCCTCGTAGACGGCTTCGAGCTCCGTGTGGAAGCCGCGGATGACCATATTCTGGAAACGGTCGCTTTGGATCTTCGCCCAGTTCTCGATCTCGTTGCTCGGGATATCCTCCTGATAACAGGTCTGGTCATTCGACGTGTAGGCATTGCTGCCCTCGCTGCCGATGGCCGTCATCATCTTGTCGTACTCATTCGGGATGTTATACTGAGCGGCCAACTGGGAGAGGGAGTCGATCTGGTGATACCAGCGCTTACGCTCCTGGGCATTGACGATATAACGGTATTTCTCGAAACGCGCCTCGATGGAGTCGAGGAGCGGACGCTCCTTCTCGTAGTTGGACGTACCAAACTGTTTGGTACCTTTGAACATCAAATGCTCCAGATAATGGGCCAGGCCCGTCGTCTCTTTCGGGTCGTTGCGTGAGCCCGTGCGCACGGCGATATACGTCTGCAGGCGCGGCTTCTCCTTGTTGACACTCATGTACACTTTCAGTCCGTTGGGGAGCGTGTAGATGCGTGCCTGCATCGGGTCTCCCGGTACGGTCTCATAATTGTAGGCCTGGACAGAGAGCGCGACGCCCGCTGCCATCAAGCCTGCAAAGAAAAATCTCTTTAATCTCATACAGTTCTGATTAGTTTTCTGTTTTTTATCGTTGTTCGGTTTAATTCTCGTACTCTTTCTCCGCGTCGAGCTGCTTGACAAAGTTCGTGAGCACGTCTTCCTCGACGTCACCCATGGCAAACTCTTTCTCGGCATCCTTGCGGATCTCACTGATCCAACGGCGGCGGGCAGCGACATAGTCGGCATGAATCTGCTCGGCGTCCTGAAGGGAGAGCGTCTCGAGACCATAGTAGTCGAGGATGAGCTGATAGCTCCACGCCCACTGATAGTCACGGTAATGGCGGTGGATCTCCTCAAAGCGGCGCAGGATATCGGGGATGGTGTCGAGTGTGCCGTTCTTGATATCCTCTACCACACGCTGTTCCTCGGAGACCGGGAGGAGCAGTCCGGCGAGATCGGTCCACGGTCCCTTTCCCGTCTCTTCCGTCGGCGGTGTGAGGGCGGGGTCATCTTTCAGACGGCGCTTGAGGACGGCACCCATATAGATGCGCAGGGCCATATCGTAGTTGTCAAGGCCTTTTCGCAGGGCACTGGCCTTGATGACATATTCGTGATAGTTGTACAGGCTGACATTATCGCCGGAGGCCTCGCGGAGCTTCTCGAGGATCTTCTTGCCTTGCAGCATCTCACCGACGGTGAACGGCGTGAGCCATTCGAAGTTGACGATGCTCGCCTGTGACTCTGCCGGCCGCATGTCGCGTTTCGGCCATTTGCGGATATCGCGGTAGAGGCCCACCGTCGTGATATTCCGTCCGGGGACGAGGAACATCGTGTCACTGCTGCCGATGAGGTAAGAGAACGGCATCCACCGCGTGTCGGGGTGGTGCATGAGCTTGCCGAAGCAGACGGAGAAGGCACCGATGGTGGCGGGCATGAGGAGGTAAGCGCCACTGGCCGTCTTCGTGCCGCGCTCGAGGATGCCCCAGTGGAGCGGTCCCATCTTATAGGCGTGATTGGAGAAGTTCGTGGCGCTGCCGGCGTTATAGAATGAGAATTCGGCGCCGATGAGTAGACTGCTCTTGTGGTGGCTTGCCGTGAACGGT
>JAQXXT010000100.1 GCA_029226205.1 Prevotellaceae bacterium | reverse complement strand
GACGGCCCCTGCAAGGGCGACTATTTCAGCCTTTCTCTGCACTCTTCCAGAATCTTCACCAGCTATTGACCCTCATGCAGGGGCCGTCCCTTGTGGCGGCCCGTCGGCGGAACGCCGAATCATACTGGGAATCGTTTATCACAAGTAATGCCGTTCCGGCATCGGGCCGCCACAAGGGACGGCCCCTGCAAGGGCGATTATTTCAGCCTTTCTCTGCACTCTTCCAGAATCTTCACCAACTCCTCCTTGGTCTCCGCACGGAGCATGGCGATGCGAGTCTGACGAAAATCGGGGATGCCCTTGAAGATCGGGGAGGCGGCGAGATGGCGGCGCGTATGGAGGATACCGCGGTATTCGTCAATGCGGTTGATGTTGATCTCCAACTGTTCCTCGAGGATGTCGATTTTGTCATCGAGGGTGAGGGTATGTGGAGCTTGGGCGCCCACAAGGGGTGCCCCTACGGAGGGTGATGAGGCATCAAGGTAGTCGCGGATCTCCTTGAAGATCCACGGACGGCCGAAGGTGGCACGACCGATCATCACGGCGTCTACACCATAGTCGTCGAAGGCCCGCTTGGCCTCCTCGGGAGTGGTGATATCGCCGTTGCCGATGATGGGGATATGGATGCGAGGGTTGCGCTTTACTTCCCCGATGAGGGTCCAGTCGGCTTTGCCCGTATACATCTGCGAGCGTGTACGGCCGTGGATCGTCAGCGCTTGTATGCCACAGTCCTGCAACTGTTCGGCGAGGTCGGTGATGATGAGGTTGTTATGGTCCCATCCGAGGCGCGTCTTCACCGTTACGGGGGTATGGACGGCTTTCACGACTTCCCGCGTGATCTCCAACAGCAAGGGGATATTCTTCAGCATCCCGGCACCGGCGCCTTTCCCGGCGACTTTCTTTACCGGACATCCGAAGTTGAGGTCAATGACATCGGGGTGTACTTCCTCCACGATCTTCGCTGCCTCGACCATCGACGCCACGTCGCGGCCGTAGATCTGGATACCCACGGGGCGCTCGTCGTCGTCAATCACCATCTTCGAGAGGGTCGACTTGATGCTGCGGATGATGGCATCGGCGGAGACGAACTCCGTATAGACCATGGCGGCGCCGAAGCGCTTGCAGAGTTTACGGAATCCGATGTCGGTGACATCCTCCATGGGAGCGAGGAAAAGTGGCTTTTCACCAAATTCTATATTACCTATTTTCATTTGTGTGCAAAATTACAAAAAAGAAAAGAAGTAGGGACTTACTTTTTTTACTTTTTTACTTTTTTACTTTTTAATTTTTCCCTATCTTTGCAAACAATTATGGAAAACGAAGAAAAAGAACAGATCCAGTTGCCCGATAATGCTTTTCGGGAACTGAAGGACGGGGAAGAGTACACCCCGATCATGAAACCGGATCACGTCTATCCGGAAGTGAATGGCTGGTCGGTGAGTTGGGGTATCATTATGGCGGTCCTCTTCTCTGCCGCTGCCGCTTATCTCGGCTTGAAAGTCGGTCAGGTCTTTGAGGCTGCCATCCCCATTGCCATCATCGCCGTCGGTGTGTCCACGGCGACGCACCGCAAGAAAGCCCTCGGTGAGAACGTTATTATCCAGAGTATCGGTGCTTGTTCGGGTGCCGTCGTCGCCGGTGCCATCTTCACGCTGCCGGCCATCTACATCCTCCAGGCGAAATATCCGGAGATGACGACATCGTTTCTGAAGATTTTCATGGCGTCGGCTCTCGGTGGTGTCATCGGCATCCTTTTCCTTATTCCTTTCCGCAAGTATTTCGTCAGTGACATGCACGGTAAGTATCCCTTCCCCGAGGCTACGGCGACGACGCAGGTCCTCGTCTCCGGGGCGAAGGGTGGTGATCAGGCCAAACCGTTGCTCATCGCCGGACTTGTCGGTGGTCTCTACGACTTCATCGTCGCCTCTTTCGGATGGTGGAATGAGAACTTCACGAGTCGTGTGTGCTCCTGGGGCCAGCAGTTGGCGGATCATGCCAAACTCGTCTTCAAGGTCAATACGGGTGCCGCCGTCCTTGGTCTCGGTTATATCGTCGGCCTCCGTTATGCCTTGTATATCACTTTCGGCTCTCTTGCCGTCTGGTGGCTGATTGTTCCCGGCATGAGCCTCGTCTTCCATGATCAGGTGTTGAACATGTGGGACCCGTCGATCACGACGACCGTCGGCGCCATGAGTCCGGAGGATATCTTCAAGGCCTATGGCCGCAGCATCGGTATCGGCGGCATCGCCATGGCCGGTATCATCGGTATCATCAAGAGCTGGAGCATCATCAAGGGCGCCGTGAGCCTCGCCAGTCGTGAGCTGAAAGGAAAGAGTGGGGCAGAAGCCCAGGTGAAGCGCACGCAGCGCGATATCTCGTTTAAGATTATCGCCGTCGGCTCCCTCGTGACGATCCTCATCACCTTCCTCTTCTTCTGGTTTGGCGTGATGCAGGGCAATCTCCTCTTTGCCATCGTCGGTATCCTCCTCGTGACGGTCATCGCCTTCCTCTTTACGACTGTCGCTGCCAATGCCATTGCCATCGTCGGCAGTAACCCGGTATCGGGCATGACGCTGATGACGCTCATCCTCGCTTCCGTGGTCATGGTCGCCGTCGGTCTGAAGGGCCCCGGTGGCATGCTTGCCGCACTCATCATGGGTGGTGTCGTCTGTACGGCGCTGTCCATGGCCGGTAGTTTCATCACGGATCTGAAGATCGGTTACTGGCTCGGCACGACACCGAAGAAGCAGGAGACGTGGAAGTTCCTCGGCACTCTTGTCTCGGCTGCTACGGTTGGTGGCGTGATGATGCTCCTCAATAAGACTTACGGCTTTGCCAGCGGACAGCTCGCTGCCCCGCAGGCCAACGCTATGGCGGCTGTCATCGACCCGCTGATGAATGGTGTCGGCGCTCCGTGGCTGCTCTATGGCATCGGTGCCGTCATCGCCATCATCCTCGACCGCTGTGGCATCTCCGCCCTCGCCTTCGCCCTTGGCATGTTCATCCCCATCGAGTTGAATATTCCCCTCGTCGTCGGTGGCGCCCTCAACTGGTATGTCACGAGCCGTTCGAAGGATGCCTCTGTCAACAAGGCCCGCGGCGAGAAGGGCACGCTCATCGCCAGTGGTTTCATCGCCGGTGGTGCATTGATGGGTGTCGTCAGCGCCCTGCTGAAGTTCGGTGGTGTAGAGTTGAGTATCGCTGATACGTGGTGGGCCAATCCGATGTCAGAGGTCTGCAGCCTCCTGGCTTATGTCCTTTTGATCATCTATTTCGTCAAAGCCACGAAGAAATAATCTTTTTCCTCGTAGGGGCAGCCCTTGTGGCCGCCCTAACCGGGAAGATCATGTTCCGCCATGTCGTAGAGTTAGGACGGCCACAAGGGCCGCTCCTACGGTGGATGATTTGTCGCAAAAGAGGGTGTCGTTTGTTCAACGCCCTCTTTTTTAGTTTGTTGGAGTGTCTTTATTTTTTGAAAATGTTCTAATTTTGCAGCCACGAAATAACTACCTTGATTGATTCTTTGTCCACAACACTTAACGACTGCATTTTCAACAAACGATCATACTACAATGAACAGATTATTATTTCTCTTAGGGATGACCCTCTGCTTCCTGCAGATGCGGGCCGCCGATGACACGAACGTCATCTTCTCCTGGAAGGCTGCGGCGAACACCGTCAACAGTACGTCCACCGTCTATTCGAATGGTAATGAGGAAAATGGCTCGTCTACAACGAATGAGACTGCCTGGGTCTCCTCTGTAACGACGACGAATGGCTTTGTCGCTGATGCCAACAATGGTTATTATTTCTCTACCGGCAAATGGGAGCGTGCCTTGTTTATTGACAAGAGTCTCTTCAAGTCGGATACAAAAACGGATCCAATCTCTGTATTGAAGAATGATTATCCGGATCTTAAGGTTGCCATCACCGTAAAGTATTTGGTTGATGGGGCTACATCTTCTGATCCAGCCCAAATCTCTCCGAAATATTATTCAAGTAGTGATAACAAATGGTATGGCTTCTGTAATTTCAGCTCAACATCTGACACTAAGCAAGATTATAAGGATCTTGGCACTACCGATGGCTCTGTAACTTTGACGTTCGACAACCTTACTCTCCTTGGTAAGCATGATATGGCTCTTGAGGGCAAGCACTTGAAGATTATTGCCGTCTATTTGTCTTATTTCTCCAAGACCCTAGCCAAGGAGCGTAATGCTGCCTATCTCGGTAACCGTACGGAGGATACGAACCATAAGCAGAATAGTGGTACCTATACCGATGCCGGTATCACACCTTATTATATATCGGACTGGTATCAGCGTGAGAACAATAATCCGCTCGACTTCTCATCGGTCAGGAACTATGTCGTGAAGGGCGATGTCATGCGTGTCGTCTTCCGCAATGCTGAGGAGGACTCCTATTGCTTCTTGAAAAACTGGAAGACGAGTGAAGCTATCATGTCGGGCTCTGATAAGTTCAGTATCAATGGTTGGAAATACATGGATATCACGGTCAATACGACATTGAAGGACCTGATCGATAACAACAATCTGTGGATCGGCGGCAATGACTTCACCCTCTCGGGCATCTACTTCCTTCATTATGATGAAGCTAAGCGCAAGTATTCTGATTGGGATGACCGCAGCAGAGAGGCTCGCAGCACTTATTCGCAGAGTAAGACGCTGAAATCTTTGTCTAATGACTATCTCGACATCTCCGGCGACTACTTCAAATATAAGGATAGTAACAGCAGCAACGGCCAGATTGACAATACGAAGAATGGCATCATCCGCGTGAACTATACGTCTACGGGGGATAATCCTCTGATTGCCGTCTGTGATCCTACCGCCGATGCCAATGGTTACTATGGCTATTATACCCGCTATCGTGCCAGCAATACCGATGGCAGCTATGTGTACCATAACTACCTCGGCCTTTCTACGGGTACGAATAATGTGGATATCGTCTTCAGCGATGCCATTACGAAGTTTCATAACGATGGTAGCAACAATGTACCGGTGACGGGCGCTGACGGCGTGATGACGGGAATGATGAGTAATATTCAGCAGCATGGTATCCGTATCAAGGGGCAGAATATTACGATTAACTCCGTCAGCATCATTCCTACTGAGGTCGCCAAGTATGTCAGTGGCATGGCAGCGTTCACGCATAAGCTCTCCGCTTCGATCTATAAGCCCATCTCCCTGTCTTACAACATGACGAGTGATGAGATGCACAAGGTATTCGGCTCTGACGCAAAGATCCTTGAGCTTGGTAATGCCAAGGTGACGAAGAAGGCAAACAGCACGAAAGGCTATGACTACTATGTAAAGATCCATTTCAAGGCCGCTACGTCTATCCGTGCCAACTATCCGTATATCGTCAAACTGAGTGCGGATAAGAGTGACTTCACCTTTAATGGCGTCCGTGCGAACACGCGTGATTATGCTACCTATACCTTCTATACTCCGGCATTCACCTATGGCAGTAACTTCACCGATGACGAGAAGAGTAAGTTTGATACTTATCTCAAGGACCAGAAGATGACGTTCATCTCCACGGCCCCCGTGATCAAGATGAGGAATAACTCCACGGGTGAGGTAGAGAATATCACGGGTGTGGATGACTATACGACGCTGAGCAAGTATGATGCAACTACGGAGACTTCTCCTTGTGATTATTTCTTCTACAATGGCGCCCTCTACCCGAATGTATCGAAGGATCGTCAGATTAAGTCCGGACTGGCTTATGTACAGCTGACGCACAAGTTGAAGGCGCTGTTTGATAACCCTAACGTGGTCATGAATAGTGGCACCACCGCTAAGCGCGATGATGCAGTAACGTGGGCTTTTGATGATGATGATGTAGTTCCCACGGATATCATCTCTCATACCGTCGCTCCGACGGCCAAAGCTACGGGCATCTATAACCTCAACGGGCAGAAAGTCCGCGAGGGCAACAGCCTCGCCGGTCTCCCCGCAGGAATGTATATAATGAATGGACACCAATATATCGTGAAATAACAATGAGAATGAAAAGAATTTATCAGCAGCCTTGTGTGCGGATGATCCGCATGAGCCAGGAAAGCCTCATGGCAGCAGGATCAGTGCAGAATAATAGCCATGTGCAACTGGATGACGGTAGTGATAGTGGGGTTATCTCTGTCAAGACAACCGATGATGGCATCCCCGACGTGATCAATGAGGCCAAGCAGAATAAGTATTTTGATTGGGACGAATAAAAGTAAATAGTAAAACTGCCGTAGGGTGGACGAATAATAGAAAAAGGGGACCGCATTTGTACGGTCCCCTTTTTTTACACCTCTTTTTCTTTATCATCAAAATAAAATTCCTTAATTTTGCCTCCGGTTACGAATGAATACTCATATTTCAACACTAAACTCATGATGAACAAAAAATTTTTCTTATGTGCATTAATGGTACTGCTTGCCGGTGTCATTTGCGTTTTCGCCAAGAGCTCGGCAGTTTGGTCGGGATCTTTCGACGCCCAAAACTGGGCTCAGATTGACGGCCCTTACGCTGACTTCTCGTTAGGGGTCTACAAGCTCGTCGTCACCGGCGACAATCTCAATGCCATCAATGGTGGTATTTATGTGAAAGGTCAGAACTTTACGTTGAAGTCCGTGGAAGTCCTCAAGAAGTCTTCCGATGATTCTTCTTCCGATAATACATCTTCCGATACGACAAGTGGAATTGAGTATCAGTCTCTCCCTTGGTCGGGATCCTTTGATCCTAACAATTGGAACAGTCAGTTGGCTTTGCAGGATAAAGAACTGAAGGCCGGCGACAAACTGATCTTTTCGGGCTCCGCTACAGGCTCTTATGCACAGCTGCAGGTGGCAACGCCCGATTTCTCTACTTTTTTTACAAAGGGTGACTGGAATCTTGTAGATTTCAGCAATGGCAGCTATACCCTCTCTATTGATGATGCCGCCACGCGAGATCTGCTCGACTCCGGATTCGTTGTGAAAGGCCAGCATTTCGTGCTCAGTTCAGTAACGGTAGAGAAGGCCCCCGTACTGACGTTTGAAGAGCTGCCGTGGATGGGCTCCTTCGATCCCAATGGTTGGAATAATGTATTGGCACTGAAGGATGAGAATCTGAAGGTTGGCGACAAGCTCGTCTTTGTCGGTGATGCCTCTGCTTCCACCGAGGATGCGCCGTCTCAGATTCAGGTGGCAGCACCCGACTTCTCTGTTTTCCTGACGACAGACCATGAGAAATATAATGATTTCGACGGTAACTTCACCCTCGAGGTCACCGATGATAATGTTGATCTGCTGCGTAGTGGCTTCGTCGTGAAGGGTCAGAGCTATACCCTTCAGGAGGTCCGCGTCGTCTCTTCCATTTCCACGAAGATCAATGCCGTCTCCGGCGATCATCGTGAGCAGGCCGCCTATTATAATCTGATGGGTCAGCGCATGGCTCAGCCGAAGGGTATCTGCATTCTTCATGGTAAAAAGATTATTCAACTTAACAGATGATACACTCCTCCGGCCATCGCCTTCACCACTCCCTTCATCTCCAACTGAAAGAGGAGGGCGGTGAGACGACCGATGGGGATATTCGTCTTGACCGTTAACATATTCATCTGTTGATTATCTTTCTCCTTTAAGGCATTGACGATCAACTCTTCCTCCGGACTGAGGTCGACGAAGAGCTGGCGTTCAATGCCTTTTCGTTTGGCTTCATAGAGTACGGCATCACTCTGCCAGCCCATAGCCTTGACAAAATCTTCGGCACTGGAGATGAGGCCTGCGCCTCCATCTCGGATGAGATTATTGCAGCCCTCACTATACGGCGCGTTGATGACGGGTCCGGGGAAAGCGAAGACATCACGGCCATAGTCCTGGGCGATGCCTGTGGTGATGAGGCCGCCACCTTTAAAGGCACTCTCCACGAGGATTGTGGCATCGCTCATCCCGGCGACGATACGGTTACGGCGGATGAAGTTGACTTTCTCTGCCCTTGTCTGGGTAAGAAACTCCGTGATGAGTCCTCCGTTGTTGATCATTTTCTTCGCTGTCTCCCGATGGGCGGCCGGATAGAGATCGTCGAGGCCATGGGCGAGGACGCCGACGGTGGGGAAATCATTCTCCAAGGCATTGCGATGGGCACAGATATCCACGCCATAGGCCAGTCCACTGACGATGAGTACCTCCGGACAGTAGGCTTTCAGCTCTTTGATGAAATGTCGGATGATATCTTGTCCGTATGTCGTACAACGGCGTGTGCCGACAATATCGATGACATGGCGCTGATTCAAGTCCGTATTCCCCTTATAGAAGAGCACAAGGGGGGCATCATCGACTTCTTTCAGCCGTTGGGGATAATCGGGATCATTCAGACAGAGCACATGGACGCCATGTCGCTGGTCCCACGCATACTCCACCTCCGCCCGCTTCAGTGGCTCATCGATATGCTGTAAGGCTTCGATGAGGCGCGGATGGGCATCGGGGAGGATGTCGCGGATATCCTTCCTATGCTCTATCACCTCCCGGGCACTGCCGAGGCGGCGGTAGAGCTGCAGCAGACCGGCAAGAGAGAAGTAGTTCAGTCTTGTCAGTGCGATGGAGTCGATAATTTCTTGATCTGATGACATTCTAATATATTTACACCGTAGGGGCGGCCCTTGTGGCCGTCCTAACAGGATATTCAACAAATTTCCCCACGATGCTCAAACCTCCGACCTGTCGGTCAGCGGGCGCCCACAAGGGGTGCCCCTACGTGGATTACATGTATGGCTCAAAGGCCTTATCGTATTCGGGACTGATGGCGAGGCGGCCGTTGACGAGGCAGACGAGCTCCACCTTCGCACGGCAGGAGAGCCTGTTGTCGCGCTCGCGGTAGATATCCTGGTGGAAGATATAGCGGACGCCCTGCTTCTCAATCCATAGTTTGGAGATCATGAAGTCGTCGCACTGCAGCGGCGTCTTGTATTCGAGCGTCATACGGGCTACGACGGCATCGGTGCCCTTCTCGTGCATATCCTTGAAACTTAGTCCGGTCTTCTGGAGGAAGCGGTGGCGCGTATGTTCGAAATAATGCAGATAGTTGGCATTGTTGACGATACCCTCGATATCGCATTCATAGTCTCTTACTTCCAGTCGCGTCTCAAAGACGTAAGGATGATTCTTTTCCATTTTTATTTTGTTTTGATATTACTTCGTAGGGGCGGCCCTTGTGGCCGTTCTAACTCCTTTGATGTCATGTTGGACGGATCATGATAAATCATGTCCCTACGTTTGCTCCATTAGGACGGCCACAAGGGCCGCCCCTACGGTGGTTTGTTATTTTTTCAGATATTCATAACCGAAGCGGCAGCGGAGGCAGTCTTTCTTATCGCAGTATTCCTTCTTCAACTGGATGAGTGCCTGACTGTCGCCGGCATTGTCTACAGGGAGTCCTACTTCCTGCCACATCGTGATGATATGGTTCTTCTCCGCCTTGAGCTGTTCGAGGATGTCGAAAGCACGGTCGCAGAGGGTGTCGTCCTGCTTATGGCGTCCGTAGGCGAAGAGTATTGGCACGGCGGTGTTGATGAGCAGCAGGTTGAGGCTGAAGGGTGAGAGGTGCTTGCCATTCTTCGTACTCGTTGAGCCGAAAGTATAATGCGTCTCCCAGTAAGGGGTCACTCCGACGCGCAGGATCTCGTTCATCGCCTTGATGGAGTCGGCCTCGAGAAGCTGGCTCAGCCCCGCCTTGTGCTGGTAGTAAAGGTTGGCCAACTGCGAGATGCGGATGTGCGGGAAGTTCTGCGGGCGCAGCCGTAGGAAGCGCCACAGATGCCAGTCGATGGGCTGCAGGTTGAACTTATGGGCGAGATAGAGATATTCCTCCCTCAGCTTATTGAAATAGCCCTCGCCAAGCGCGTCTTTCTGATATCGCTTCGGCACGGAGTCGATGTCGAGTAGTCCGGCCTGCCCCATGAATATCGCCTCAATCTGGAAGAGATTGTCGCGGTGGTGGTCGACATCGTGGAGCGGAATGGCGCGGGCCCACTGCTCGAAGGTGTCGTTGTTGATGCCGAAGCCGTAGTTGCGGGCGAGGGTGACGAAGTAGGCACTCTCCCAGTCGCCGCCGCAGTCGTCCACGCGCTTTGCTATCGCCTCCGTCTTCTGTTCGAGTCGCTCCGTCTGCAAGGCACTCATCCACGAATGGACGGTGAGGCGCGAGAGGGTAGGGATGACGCGGTAGCACGGTGGATAGGTGTCGGTGTTGATCAACTGCTGGTAATTAACCCGTACGCTCCGGGGGACATCGAGCTGCATCTGCGTGAGCACCTCTCCCCGGCTGTTTTTTGCCTCGACGTCCACGATACCGCAGACATGGAGGATGACATTGTCGTAATGGCTGTCCTGGTCGTGGCCATGAAGAAACCAGTCAGAGGCCCGGTCGTGGATCTCCACGTTGCCCACCCAGAGGGTATTGCCGATCTTTATTTTGGCATTGAAGAAGTCGGGTCCGGCATTGCGGTTGTGCAGTCCCGGGTCGATCACTTCCACCGTCTGTCCGTCCGTCGTCGTCAGCGGGCGCAGGGGGAATAGCTTGTGTTTCCAGACATAGTGCAAGAGTTGTTCCATAGGCTTCTTCATTATAGGTATGTGCAAAAATACAAAAAATATTGCAACAGGGTACCTTTTTCCTGAAAAAATATTGTATCTTTGCCAAAACGTTTTTAATTCGAATTAGAAAATTATGAAAATTGCTTTAATCGGCTACGGCAAGATGGGTCATATGATCGAGCAGATCGCCCTGGAGCGTGGCCATGAGATCGTATGCAAGATTGACGTAGACAACCAGGACGACTTCGATTCTCCGGCCTTTGCCAGTGCCGATGTCGCCATCGAGTTCACCAATCCCACAGCAGCCTATGATAACTATCTCCGTGCCTTCAAGCATCATGTGAAGGTTGTCAGCGGTTCTACGGGCTGGATGAAGGACCACAAGGCTGATGTTGAGGCGTTGACGAAAGACGGCAAGCAGACCCTTTTCTGGGCCAGCAATTTCTCTATCGGCGTGGCTATCTTCTCCGCTGTCAACCGTTATCTGGCCAAGATCATGAACGGATTCCCACAGTATGACGTGGAGATGACCGAGACGCATCATATCCATAAGCTCGACGCGCCGTCGGGTACCGCCATCACCCTTGCTGAGGAGATCGTGAACGACCTCGACCGCAAGAAGGACTGGAAGAAGGGCACGACGACATGGGATGATGGTCGTGTGGAGGGCTCTGCCGACCACAAGGCTGACGAGCTGCTCATCAACTCCGTCCGCCACGACGAGGTGCCGGGCATCCATAGCATCAGCTACGACAGTGAGGCCGACAAGATCACCATCACCCATGATGCCCACAGCCGTAAGGGTTTCGCCCTTGGCGCTGTCCTCGCCGCTGAGTATACGAAGGATCACACGGGCTTGCTGACCACATCCGATCTGTTTAAATTCTAATTGATTATGATCGATAAGGAAAAAGCAAAACTGAATATGAAGGTCCAGTGGACGAAGTTCGGCGTGGCTATCTTTTTCTATGCCCTCTTCATCCTCTGGGTCCTCCCGCAGAGCATCACGGGATGGATACTGACGATCCTCGGTGCCCTCTTCATCTACGATGTTTATATTTCGAAGAAGATTCGCTGGCAGTGGTGGAAGGACTCTGAGGGACCGGTGCGGTTTATCATGAGTTGGGTTGACGCCCTCGTCTTCGCTCTCGTAGCCGTATACTTCGTCAACCTCTTCTTCTTCCAGAATTATGTCATTCCCTCTTCTTCTCTGGAGAAGAGCCTGCTGACGGGTGACTACCTCTTCGTGAGTAAGATGAGCTATGGTCCCCGTATCCCGGAGACGCCGCTGACGATGCCGTTGACGCAGCATACGATGCCGCTCATCAACGTGAAGAGTTATCTCGATTGGCCCCACTGGGATTACCGCCGGTTGAAAGGCTTCGGAAAGGTGCAGTTGAATGATATCGTTGTTTTCAACTATCCTTGTGGCGATACCATCTGCTCTGAGGAGCCGTGGGATAACCAGGATTACTACACCATGTGCTACTCTTTCGGCTCTCAGCTCTATCAGCAGCAGTATGGCACCCTCCCCAATGTACAGGCAATGACGATTCAGCAGCAGCGTGACTTCTATGCCCGCCTCTATGGGTTGGGAAGAAAGTATATCCTCGACAATCCTAATCAGTATGGCCGTATCATCACGCGTCCTACTGACCGTCAGGAGAATTATGTGAAGCGTTGTGTCGGTCTGCCCGGTCAGACGCTGCAGATCAAGAACCGTATCGTCTATCTCAACGGTCGTCCGAACAAAGAGCCGGACAACGTGCAGTATACTTATTATGTGAAACTCCGTCAGATGCTGCCCGCCGACCTCTGCGACCAGCTGGAGATCAGCAATGAGGATCTGCAGAGCTTGACGCAGAATGGTTTCCTGCCACTGACGAAGCATGCCGCCGCCGTGCTGAGCAAGCATAAGGACCTCGTGACCTCCATCCGTCTGAATACCGATGCCGAGACCGGCGATCTCTATCCGATGAATGCCGTCACCGGTTGGACACGCGACAACTACGGTCCGGTATGGATCCCTGCCAAAGGCAAGAGCATCGCTCTGACGATGAAGAATATCGCCGTCTATGAGCGTCCGATCCGCGTCTATGAGGGTAACAATCTCGTGGTGAAGAATGGCAAAATCTATATCAACGGCAAGGAGGCCCACAGCTATACGTTCAAGATGGACTATTACTGGATGATGGGTGATAACCGCCATAACTCCGCCGACAGCCGCTATTGGGGCTTTGTGCCTGAGGATCATATCGTCGGTAAGCCGATCTTTATCTGGTGGAGCCATAACCCCGACCATCCGGGCTTCAAGGGTATCCGTTGGAACCGTATCTTCAAATGGGTGGACAATATTAAATAATGTGGCGCCAGAGTGTCAAGTTCATCGTCGTACTTGCGGTACTGTTGCTGGTCATGCTCGGTATCCGCAAGTATGTCTTCACGGTATTCACGGTCAGCAATAATGAGTTTGCTCCTCAGATGAAAGTTGGTGACCGTTATATCGTGAACCACTTGGCCTGCGCCCATTTCGTAAAAGGTGATGCCGTGGTGTTCACCGACAGTACCGCTTATTATATAGGTACAGTAACGGCAGTGCCGGGGGATACGATTACCCTCCGAGGCTGCCGTTATATCATACCGCAAGTGTGCTGTGAGCATTGTCCCTGCCCTGATTGTAAGATCTATCTCATGACGGTGGGCCGCCAGCCGGTTCTCGTCCATCTGCATTCCTGTATCGGAAAGGCCACGAGGATTTTCCGTATGCCGTGGTAGGAGAACGGCGGATCATGATAAAGTCAAGTCCCTACGGTGGGCGGATTATGATAAATCAAGTCCCTACGTTTAATTTTTAATTTTTTACTTCTTTACTTTTCCTTGTTTCTTCTTTCATCAACTTATTTCGGACCGATACAATGGTATCAGAAACTCTTCCGCGGAGATTGCGAGATAGAGCAGTATGACCATTTCATGAAACAGACTTATCGCAACCGGTGTCTGATCGCTACTACAGAGGGCATCCAGGCGCTGACGGTTCCTGTGGAGAAGCCCGACGGCGGGCGCCTTGACAAGACTTTAATGCGCGATGTGCGGATCAGTGACCATGGCAACTGGCAGCATCTCCATTGGAATGCTTTGCAGAGTGCCTATGGCGAGAGCCCTTTCTTTGAGTATTATGCTGATGACCTCCGGCCTTTCTTTGAGCGCCGGTGGGAGTTTCTCTATGATTTCAACTGGACGATTATGGAGAAAATGTGCGAGCTCCTTGACTTTGACCCTCATGTACGTCGGACGGAGGATTATGCTGTAGCCGGTGATTTCACGGATCTGCGTGAGGTCATCCGTCCGAAGCATCCGGGCAATGATCCTTCTTTTGCTCCCCGGCGTTATTATCAAGTTTATCAACAGAAGTTCGGCTTTCAGCCCAACCTCAGCATCCTCGACCTTCTCTTCAACGAAGGCAATGAAGCGGTGTATTATTTAGCCTCACCCCCGACCCCTCCCCGAAAGGGAGGGGAGTAAATTGTCTTAGGGCTTCATTGACGGATTTGTCGGATCATGATGAATCATGTCCCTACGAATAGATCAGCGTCGTGAGGTTTTCGGCGGGGAAGAGCTCTTGGGCGACTTGCTGGATCTGAGAAGCGGTGATGGCGTCGATATGGGCATAGAGGGCGGTGATGTCTTTCTCCCAGCCCCAGTGGAGGAAACTCTTGCCGAAGTCGAGGGCGAAGTTCTCCCGGTTATCGCAGGCCACGCCGATCTGACCTTTGAGTTGCTTCTTCGCCGCCTGCATCTGCCGGTCGGAGAGGGGCTTGTCCATAAACGGCTGAAGCTCACGGCGGATGAGTTTAATGCAGCGGTCGATATCCTCGGGATCACAACCGAAATAGATGCACCAGATGCCCGTATCACCATAGCTCACCATCGTACTCTCTACGGTGTAGACGAGGCCGTGGTGCTCGCGCAGGGCAACATTGAGTTTGGCGTTCATGCCCGGTCCGCCGAGGATATTATTCAACAGATATAAAGCCATGCGCCGCTCGTCGTGTACGTCATAGGCTCTGCAACCAATCATCACGTGAGCTTGGTGAGTGGATAAGTGGCGTAAGATAAGCCTCTCCCCAACCCCTCCCCGAAAAGGGAGGGGCTTTTCAAATGCCTCTGAGGCCTCATCACAATCCTTCCACGAAATGGAGGGGCTTTCAATAGCCTTGGGGATGTTTGCAAGGATCGACCATGGCTTCTTATGAGGGTCAAAGGAAAGCTCTCCACCTCCATATATAAAGAATATCGCATTGTCGGGGCGGTAGTACTTCTTCGTGAAGCGGAGGGCATCAGCGGTAGTGAAAGAGCGGACGCGGTCGGCCGTGCCGAGGATATTATGGCCTAAGGGCGTACCTTTGAAGATGATATTCTCGAAGTCATCATAGATGAGGTCGGAGGGCGTGTCGTTGTAGCTCTCTATCTCATCGCAGATCACCTCTACCTCTTTGTCAATCTCTTTCTGCGGATAAACGGAGTGGAAGACGATATCGGTCAACAGGTCGATGGCGCGCGGCACGTGCTCCTTGAGGACGGCGGCGTAGTATACCGTATCCTCTTTCGTGGTGAAGGCGTTGAGGTCACCGCCGACGGCCTCGAGATAGTTGAGGATCTGCCAGGCGCTGCGGCGCTCGGTACCCTTGAAGGTGGTATGTTCAACGAAATGGGCCAGGCCCTCCTCGTCGGGTCCCTCCTGACGTGAACCGGCGGCAATCTCAAAGCCGCAGTAGACGACGGGAGAGTCTGACGGCAGGTAGATCAGCCGCAGTCCATTAGGAAAAGTATAGGTGCTGTATTTCATAACAGACACAAAAATACAAAAAAATCGATAATCAGCGATGGGTAATGCGAGATTTTTATTATATTTGCACGTGAATTGATTTTTACACGATAATGCGAAAAGTGATTGGAATCGGGGAGACCGTCCTCGACATTATATTTAAAGACAACCAGCCGGTGAGTGCCGTCCCCGGCGGCTCCGCTTTCAACGCCACGATCTCTCTGGGGCGCTGCGGCATCAACACTACCTTTATCTCTGAGGCCGGCAATGACCGCATCGGACAGCGTGTCATCGCCTTCCTGCGCGATAATGGTGTCAATGCCGATCATGTGGCGGTATTCCCCGAGAGCAAGAGTCCTATCTCCCTGGCTTTCCTCGACAAGGACAACAACGCTGACTATATCTTCTATAAGGATCATCCCCATGACCAACTTGAGTTTGACTTCCCGGAGATCAACAAGGACGACATCGTCCTCTTCGGCTCTTTCTTCGCCGTCAACCCCGTGGTGCGCCCGCAGATGGCCGGCTTCCTCGAATATGCCCGTGAGCATGGTGCCATCATCTATTACGATGTCAACTACCGTTCATCGCATAAGAATGATATCATGAAGATCACGCCGAATCTTCTCGACAATCTTGACTATGCCGACATCGTTCGTGGCTCCCATGAGGATTTCGCCGTACTCTACAAGATGGACGATCCCGATAAGGTGTATAACTCCGAGATCTCTTTCTATTGTAAGAAGTTCATCTGTACGCGCGGTGCCGACCCTGTTGTCGTCCATGACCAGGATGGTTTCCGTAAGGAGTATCCCATACCGCCGATGGAGACCGTGAGTACGATTGGCGCGGGCGACAATTTCAATGCCGGGTTTATCTATGGTATGATTAAATATGGTATCACGCGTGAGGATATCACCAACGGCATGAGTGAGAAGAAATGGGATCAGGTCGTCGCCTGTGGACTTGAGTTCTCCGCTGAGTGCTGCAAGGATATCACTAATTCTGTAAGCCCTGAGTTTGGTAAGGCCAAGCGGTTGTAAATCCATCGTAGGGCGCGGCCCGTGTGGCCGTCCTAAATCGACGTTTGCGGAACATGATAAATTATGTCCCTACATTATTCCCGGTTAGGACGGCCACAAGGGCCGCCCCTACGAAGGGAAATCAAAATACGAATTATGGAAATAGCAAAAAATATTTATTATGTAGGTGTCAACGACCGCAACAAGAACCTCTTCGAAGGTCTGTGGCCGTTGCCGAATGGCGTGTCTTACAACTCTTATCTCATCAACGATGAGAAAGTCTGTCTGATCGACACGGTGGAAGTAGACTTCTTCATGCAGTTTCTCGAGCATCTCCATGAGGTCATCGGAGACAAGAAGATCGACTACCTCGTGATTAACCATATGGAGCCCGACCACAGCGGCAGTATCTCCTTGCTGAAGAAATACTATCCCGACGTGAAGATCATCGGCAACAAGAAGACCTTCAACATGCTGCAGGGCTTCTATCAGATCAGCGATGACACCATGGAGGTGAAGGAGGGCGATACTCTCGACCTCGGCAAGCATACGCTGCAGTTCTTCATGACGCCGATGGTTCACTGGCCGGAGACGATGATGACGCTCGACACGACGACCAACGTGCTCTTCTCCGGTGATGCCTTCGGCTGCTTCGGCGCCCTCAACGGTGGCATTATTGACCGGGACATCAATACCGATGAGTTCTGGCTTGAGATGGTACGCTACTACAGCAATATCGTCGGCAAGTATGGCATCCCCGTACAGAATGCGCTGAAGAAGCTCAGTAAAGTCCAGGTGGACTATCTCTGCTCTACCCACGGCCCTGTATGGAATAAGTATGTCGACAAGGTCATCGGCATCTACGACAAGCTCTCGAAATATGAGACGGAGCCGGGCCTCGTCATCTGCTATGGTACGATGTATGGCAATACGGAGCGTATGGCGGAGATCATCGCACGTGCTGCCAGTGCTTCCGGCGTGAAGAATATCGTGATGTATAATGTCTCCAAGACTCATCACAGCTATATCCTCCGTGATATCTTCCGCTATAAGGGACTCATCGTCGGTGCGCCGACCTATAACGCCGGACTTTATCATGAGATGGAGGTGCTGCTCTCCGAGATCGCCAACAAGGACATCAAGAACCACCTCATCGGATGGTTCGGCAGTCACTGCTGGGCCAGCAAGGCCGTCTCGAAGATTGAGGACTGGAATAACACGCGCCTGAAGTTTGAGGCTGTCGGTGAGCCGGTGGATATGAAGCAGGGCCTGACGGCAACGACGAAGGAGCAGTGTGAGGCCCTCGGACGTGCCATGGCAGAGGCATTGTTGAAATAATATTCCACCATCGTAGGGGCGGCCCTTGTGGCCGTCCTAACTCCACAATATGGCGGAACATGATGAATCATGTCCCTACATCTTTCCCGGTTAGGACGGCCACAAGGGCCGCCCCTACGGTGGATAATAATAAATAAGGTGAAACATATTAAGATCTCTTTGTTGCCCCGCGTTATCATCGCGATCATTCTCGGTGTGGCGCTGGGCAATATTTTTTCAGAAGGGTGGGTGAGAGTCTTCGTGACCTTCAACAGTCTCTTCAGTCAGTTCCTCGGGTTCATGATTCCGCTGATCATCATCGGCCTCGTGACCCCCGCCATCGCTGAACTCGGCAGTAATGCCGGGAAACTGTTGATGCTTACTGTCGCCATCGCTTACGGTGATACGGTTGTTGCCGGACTCCTCGGCTATGGCACGGGCTTATGGCTCTTCCCCGGTATCCTCGCCCATACGGCAGCGCCGGCACATGTGGACAAGGCGCAGGAGCTGGCACCGTTCTTCACCATCTCCATCCCCGCGATGGTCGACGTGATGAGTGCCCTCGTATTCTCTTTCATCGTCGGCCTCGGCACGTCCTACGGCCATCTCCATACGCTGAAGAATATCTTCACGGAGTTTAAGTATATCATAGAGAAAGTCATAGAGAAGGGCATCATCCCCTTCCTGCCTTTGTATATCTTCGGTATCTTCGTCAACATGACCTATACGGGCGAGGCTTACCGCATCCTTCTTGTCTTCGCCCAGGTGATCGTCGTGATCTTCGTCCTTCATGTCTTCATCCTGCTCTATGAGTTCACCATTGCCGGAGGCTTCGCCCATCGCAATCCGCTGCGCCTGTTGGCAACGATGATTCCCGCCTATCTCACGGCCCTCGGCACGAGCTCTTCGGCAGCAACGATCCCCGTGACGCTGAAGGCGACGCTGAAGAATGGCGTGCGGGAGGATATCGCGGGTTTCGTCATCCCGCTCTGTGCTACGATACACCTCTCGGGAAGTATGATGAAGATCACGTGCTGTGCCCTAACGATCTGTATGATGACGAATATTCCTCATGATCCCGGTCTCTTCCTCCATTTCATCCTCATCCTCGCCATCATGATGGTGGCCGCTCCGGGCGTCCCCGGTGGTGCCGTGATGGCCGCCCTGGCACCGTTGGCGAGTATCCTCGGCTTCGACAGCAATGCCCAGGCGCTGATGATTGCCCTCTATATCGCCATGGACTCTTTCGGCACGGCTTGCAACGTGACGGGTGATGGCGCTATCGCCGTACTCGTGAATAAGATCGCGGGGCGGGGAAATGTGCAATGATTGATCCGTTTGCAGGGTGCGGCCCTTGTGGCCGCCCTAATTGCGACAATGTAGAGGCATGATTTATCATGTTCAGCCAATCTCCCACCGAAGGGTGGGAGCGATAGACTAACTTTTCTGATAGTTTGATAATGTACACTCTTTTGTACATGTGCAAATTCCCCATCCTGACCGGGCTATCTACTTTTTTTCTTACCTTTGCACCCGCCAAATAACTAAAATTACAATTTGATGAAAATTAATATTTTTACTTTCCTATTGAGTTTGGCGGCATTGCTCTTTCCCGGGCAGCTGCTGCTTTGACGTTCTCAGCTCTCAGGGGCTCTGTAATTCCCGCACAGACTCCGGTGATCCTTGGCGCGAAGTCATCTGTAACCAGTGCTTCCCTGAACTTCTGGGCTGATGACGACAACCCCATTCCGAGTGCAAGCTCCAGTTCAAGCAGCTCTTCTACGGTTGAGTTGGTCGGCAGCTATGATGCGATGACGGTACCTTATTCTGATGACAACTATCAATATTATGTGCTGAATATTGTCAAGTATCAAGGTACTGACAACATGCTTGGCTTCTGGTCTCCTGTCTCCACAGGCGCTACCATCGGCCGTAACAGTTGTTATCTGCGTGCGCCGAAGTCTGCCGGGGCTAAGACCTTCGTTTTCACATTTCATCAATAAAATCATCAATACATTGGCACAGCGCGTGCCCGATATAATAAGCATCCATAGATGGCAAGCCATCTCTTCAATGATCATCAATATTCGCCTCGAGTATCGTCTCCATTAATGTTTCATTAATGATCATTAATGGAGATGCCCATCTGCCTATATTGATGGAAATTGACGCGATGCCTTGGCATCCTTAGATGAATATCTTTTCAGCGCTAATGATATTGATGAAATATTGATGATCATTGATGGAGGCATGTCCTCCCCCCCCCCCCACACACACATAAATTATCCGTTGTCCCAAAATCATGGCCCTACGATAAAAACTGTGCAAGGCCTCTGCACAACTTGTGCATGACGTCTGCACAAAGTGTGCAAAGGCCTTGCACAAGTGTTAAATGCTATTTCTTTTTCGGTCTTCTTCGTGCCCAGCCTTCCTCGGAGAAGTCGGGGACCTCACCTTTCAGTTTGAAAGGCTTGTCTTTGATGAGGTCGCGCCAGGACTCCTTTTCTTTGCCGTGGCGGGGCTTACTGCCACGAGGACTGTTATCTCCCTTGTGGGCCTCCTTGCGGGCGATACGACGCTCGGCACCGGCCTTAGGACGGGCGCTGCGGCCGTGGCCACCCTCGTCGGCATCATTACAGCGGACTTCACGACCCTTATACGTCGCTCCGTTGATGGCGTTCATCACTTTCTGAGCGTCATTCTCGGGGACCTCAATATAGCAGAATTTCTGCAGCAGGTCGATATGTCCCACCTCCTGTTTGCTGCCGTGGATATGGTGGTTGAGAAACTGCATGATCTCACCGGGATAGAAACCGTCGGTCTTGCCGAGGTTGATGAAGAGACGGCGGTATCCGGCTTCGGGCTCGTGACTGCGGCGTCCGCCATTGGTCCGGCCTTTGCGGTCACCCTTCTCACCGGCGCGGTCACTGCGCTTGCCTGTAGGCTTCTCGATCACCGGCGCATTCTTATAATATTCGAGAAATTTACCGAAGGTCACGGCGACCATCTTCTTGATGAGGTCTTCCTTGTCGAGATATTCAAACTGACGGTTGATATCATCCATATACGGGGCTATCTGCTCCTCGTCGATATCTGTCTTCATGATATCGTCCATCGTCTTGTAGAGCTGTTTCTTGCAGATTTCCTCCGGCGTGGGCAGTGTGCCGTCGACAAACTCCTTACCGATCTGTTTCTCAATCTGGCGTACTTTCCATTTCTCCTTTGTATGGATGATGCTGATCGACGTACCCTTCTTTCCCGCACGGCCCGTACGGCCACTGCGGTGGGTATAGCTCTCGATATCATCGGGCAGACCGTAGTTGATGACATGCGTGAGGTCCTCGACATCGAGACCACGGGCGGCGACATCGGTGGCGACGAGGAACTGCACCGTATGCTGGCGGAATTTCTGCATTGTCAGGTCGCGCTGCTGCTGGCTGAGGTCGCCATGGAGGGCCTCGGCGTTGTAGCCGTCCTTGATGAGCTTGTCGGCAATCTCCTGCGTTTCGAGCTTCGTACGACAGAAGATGATGGCGAAGATGCGCGGATAGTAATCGACGATACGCTTCAAGGCCAGATATTTGTCCTTGGAGTGTACGAGATAGTAGATGTGGTTGACATGTTCTGCACCCTCATTACGGCTGCCGACGACGATCTCCTTATAGTCGTGGAGATACTGTTGGGCGATTTTCTCGATCTCCTTGCTCATCGTGGCGGAGAAGAGGAGCGTATTGTGGTCCTCGGGCAGCTGCTCGAAGATGGCGTTGATACTTTCGGAGAAGCCCATGTTAAGCATCTCGTCGGCCTCGTCGAGTACAATATTGCGCACGTGGTCGAGCTGGGCCACACCGCGGTTGATGAGGTCAATGAGACGGCCCGGCGTGGCGACGATGATCTGTACGCCTTTCTTCAACTGGCGGATCTGTGGCACGATGTCGGCGCCGCCGTAGACGGGCACGATATGCAAGCCATGGATGTACTTGGCAAAAGCGTTGAGGTCGTCGGCAATCTGCAGACAGAGCTCACGGGTAGGCGAGAGGATGACGGCCTGCGTCGTTTTGTCCTCTGCATCCGTCTTCTGCAATACGGGCAGACCATAAGCGGCCGTCTTGCCCGTACCGGTCTGCGCCAGTGCGATGACATCATTCTTGTTGCCTAAAAGATACGGGATGACTTCTTCCTGGACCGGCATCGGCTGCTCAAAGCCCAGTTCCTCAATGGCGCGGCGAATCTCTTCGTTGACACCTAATTCTTCAAATGTTTTCAAATTTGTTACCTGATATTTTTTTAATACTCTTCCTGTGAGGGGATAACTTCGCCCTCCCAGCCATGAAAATATCGGGCGATGATCCTCCGTTCTTAGAAATCGGGTGCAAAGGTAATGATTTTCATTGATAATCAAGGCAGAAAAAAGAGGAAAAGATATTTTTTTTCTAAATTTTGGAAAATAATTTTGTAATTCAGAAATATTATCCTTATCTTTGTACAAAAATGATGATGTTATGCATATTATCAAAAGAAAGACTATCGTAGATTTCTATTTAAAGAATCCACAGTCAAAGGATGCTTTAGAAGACTGGTTTAGTAAAACCAAAAAAGCTACATGGACTAACTTTGCTGATATGAAAATGACTTTCAATAGTGTAGACAACGTTGGAAACCAACATTATGTCTTTAATATTAAAGGAAATGACTATCGCTTGGTGGCCGTGGTGAAGTTTACCATTCAAAATGTATTGATACGATTTATCGGAACCCACAAGCAATATGACCATATAAAAACGATTAATGAAATATAGCATTATGGCAAGAATTAAGAACGAAACAGAATACAATGCATTGATGAAAAGGGTAGAAGAACTTGCTCCTCAGTTCGATGACAGCACGCCGACTTCTGACCCAAAAGTCATAGAGTACGTCATGCTCTCCAATCTTATTGAAGAGTATGAGGAGGAGCATTATCCTATTCAGACGCCTTCGTTGCCTAACGTAATTAAGTTGAGGATGTACGAAATGGGATTGACTCAGACTAAATTATCTTCTATTCTTGGTGTCAGCCCATCTAGGATAAGCGATTATCTCTCAGGTAAGAGTGAACCAACCTTACAGATTGGGCGAAAAATTAGTAAAACTTTGAATATTGATGCCAATGTTGTGCTAGGAGTATAAAAGATATGAAGTTAGCAGTATTTTGTTCAGCGAATAACGGTATCGTGGCGGAGTTTGCGGAAGCGACGACAGAGCTCGGACGATGGATGGCCACGGAAGGGCATACGCTCGTCTATGGCGGCTGCAACAGCGGGCTGATGGAGTGTATCGGCAAGGCCGTCCACGACGGCGGCGGCATGACGATCGGTGTTCTGCCTACAATGGTGGAGCGCGGCGGCCGCAAGTCCGACTTCGTCGACGTGGAGATTCCCTGCGACAACCTCAGCGACCGTAAGGACCTCATGCTCGCGCAGTGTGATGCTACTATCGCCCTGCCGGGAGGCATCGGCACGCTCGACGAGATCTTCACCGTTGCCGCCTCACATCTCATCGGCTATCATCAGAAACCGGTAATCCTCTATAATATCAACGGCTTCTGGGATCCACTCATCGCCTTGCTGGAGAATCTTGAGCAGCGCGGGATGCTCCGCGGTCATTACACTGATGATATCCGCGTCGCCAACAGTCTGGAGGAGCTGAAAAAGATACTGCTGTAACCCTTTAAACCCTTTTGACAATGGAAGTACGAGACATTTTTGCATTACGGAAGGAGGGAAGGTTCGAAGAAGCGTATGAGGCGATCTCGCGCATTTATGCCGTTCACCGCGGACCGCATACGAACCTGTGTATGTTTTGGTGTACGAATGACGTACTGAAGCAGCGGCTCGGCGCAAGGAAGGTCGAGGAGGCCCGCCGGTTGCTTTACCAGCTCATACAGCTCTACCCGCAGACCCAGGACAGGCTCATGCAAGGCAACAGGGCCATTGTGTCGGCAGCGCTGAAGATGGACCGTCTCGTGGAGAATTTCAACCTTCTTTATTTTATGCCTTATTTCAAACGGATGACCGATGCCGACTGGCAGCCGTATGTTTATAAGGGTCATCCCGTGCCCTCGCTGGGACAGCAGGTCGTCAACCACTTGTTGAAGGATTTGCCTTCTCGTGATGCCGAATATATCAATCAGATTGCCGATCTCTTCCGTGTGGCCATGCAGAAGTCTCCGTATTATATAGAGAATCTGCGCCATCTGGCACAGATGCATACGCTTCTCGGACAGACGGACAAGGCTGTGGAGGTGTATAAGAAAGTTTTGCGGCGGCATCATGAGAGCTATCTCTATGCCGAACTGGCAAAACTGTTGACGGATAAAAATCAGAAGATCGCCCTTTATTGTATGGCGGTCGTTCACCAACGCAGGGAGGAGTTTGCGGCTAAATATCACCGTGAACTGGCCATTCTCTTGCAGGACAGCAATCCCCGTCGGGCTGCCTACGAGCTGCGGGAGTGTCTTCGTATCCGTCAGAATAAAGGTCAGCATGTATCGGCCTATACCCTTCGTCTTCAGGAAAAGCTCAAGGATATCTCTCCCGTTTCTGCCGATGAAGAGCAGACGCTCTATGAGCATGCCGACGCCGTGGTAAAACAGTTGATAGGGTAGGATCCTCCGTAGGGGCGGCCCTTGTGGCCGTCCTAATTGCCATGACAATCGTTTGTCGGATCATGATAAATCATGTTCCTACATCTTTGCGGTTAGGGCGCCCACAAGGGGTGCCCCTACGGTGGAAGAACTTAATTCTTAAAACTATGTATCGGTGCGGGGATACGACCCGTGCGGTTGACAAAGTTATCGCTGGCGAAAGTGCTCACGGGCATGATCGGCGCATGACCGAGGAGACCACCGAAATCCACATGATCACCGACCTTCTTGCCGATAACGGGGATGACTCGTACGGCCGTCGTCTTCTGGTTGACCATACCGATGGCAGCCTCGTCGGCGATGATACCGGCGATATTTGCGGGCGTCGTATCTCCGGGGATGGCAATCATGTCGAGACCTACGGAGCATACACATGTCATCGCCTCGAGTTTCTCAATGCGCAGGGCACCGGCTTCCACGGCGTCAATCATGCCCTGGTCCTCGCTGACGGGGATAAAGGCACCACTGAGACCGCCGACATACGAGCTGGCCATGATACCACCTTTCTTCACCTGATCGTTGAGCATGGCGAGGGCTGCCGTCGTACCCGGCGCACCGGGCTGTTCAACGCCCATCTCCTTCAGAATATCGGCCACACTGTCGCCGATGGCCGGCGTAGGAGCCAGACTAAGGTCGATGATGCCGAAGGGGATGCCGAGGCGCTTGCTGGCCTCCTTGGCAACGAGCTGGCCGACACGCGTGATCTTGAAGGCCGTACGCTTGATCGTCGTACCCAGTTCCTCGAAATTCTTACCACGCACTTCCTCCAGGGCATGCTTCACGACACCAGGGCCACTGACACCGACGCTGATGACGGCATCGGGCTCGGTGACACCGTGGAAGGCACCGGCCATGAACGGGTTGTCGTCGGGAGCATTGCAAAGGACGACGAGCTTGGCGCAGCCGATAGATCCCTGGTCCTTCGTCTTCTCTGCCGTCTCGTGGACCATATCACCCATGAGGCGCACGGCATTCATGTTGATACCCGTCTTCGTAGAGCCGACATTCACGGAAGAGCAGATCAGCTCCGTCTCGGCGAGGGCCTGGGGGATGGAGCGCATGAAGAGTTCATCGCTCGGCGTCATACCCTTGCAGACCACGGCGGAGTAGCCACCGAGGAAGTTGATGCCGACGGTATGAGCGGCCTTGTCGAGCGTCTTGCAGATCTTCACATAGTCCTCGGGGGTATGGCAGGCACTGCCGCCGATGAGGGCCACGGGGGTCACGGCGATACGCTTGTTGACGATAGGGATGCCATACTCACGCGAGATGTCCTCACCCGTCTTCACGAGGTTCTTGGCCAGATGCGTGATCTTATTGTATACGTTATTGCACAGACGGTCGAGGTCGCTGTCTACGCAGTCGAGGAGACTGATGCCCATGGTGATGGTGCGGACATCGAAGTTCTCCTGCTCGATCATCTTGTTGGTCTCGATTACATCAGAGATATTGATCATCTTCTGTTTCCTTTTTTCGTTTACCTTATTATATTATACCCGGTGCATGCGGTCGAAGATCTCCTCGCGCTGGCACTTGATCTGTACGCCGAGGACCTTGCCGACCTCTGCGAGCTCCGTGTCGATCTGCTCGAAGTTCTTCGTGACTTTCGACATGTCCACCATCATCATCATGTTGAAATAGCCATGGATAATAGTCTGGGTGATGTCGAGGATGTTGACATTGTTCTCTGCGAGATAGGTGCAGACACGGGCGATGATACCCACGGTATCCTTACCCACTACGGTGATAATAGCCTTATTCATTGTTGCTTGTTTTTATATTCTTGATTCCCAATATTATTTCGCGTTGATCTCCTGAAGCAGACGGTCGGCATGTCCCCATTTATCCATCATATAGAGAATATAACGGATATCGACACCGATGCAGCGGGCGAGATGGCGGTCGAAGTTGATATCGCTTGAGAGGCTGTCCCAGTTGCCGTCGAAGGCGAGGCCGATGAGCTGGCCTTTGCCGTTGAACATCGGAGAGCCACTGTTGCCGCCCGTGATGTCATTATTCGTCAGGAAACAGAGCTGCAGCACACCCGTCTTCTTGTCGGCATAGCGGCCGAAATCCTTCACGCTGAGGAGCTGGTGCATGATCGGCTCTGCCTGGTAGTCGATGACGCCGTTGTCTCCCTTCTTCATTTTCTCAACGATACTCTCCGCTGTGGTATAATAGCCGGAGGGCTTGCCGCCGAGGTCGAAGCCGCCGACCTTGCCATAGCTCAGGCGCATCGTGAAGTTGGCATCACTATAATGCGGCTGGTCTTGTTCCATACGGATCTTGGCGGCACAGAGATATTTCTCCTGGTCAGCAATGCTGTCCTCGAGGGCAGACGACTGCTCCTGAAGGTTGGCGAGGATATCCTGCAGGTCGAGACCGTAGTTGACGCCGGGATCTTTCTTGTAGTCCTTACTGTTGAAATAGAGCTTGGCGCCGGGTTTCATGATGAGGCTCTTTGTATAGAGGTCATTGGCGAAAGCCTGGTAGTTGCCGCCATACTGTTTGTCGATGGTCTGATAGAAAGCGGGGAGCCATTCCTTGGAGACATGCTCACGGTAGTTCTTCAGCAGCACGGCGAGCATCTCCTCATCGGTGGCGGCATCCCATTCATTGCTGTTGTCTTCAAACTCATGGTACTGTTTCTTCGGCTTATTCTCGGGGCCTTTCACCTCCATGCCGTTGCCGAGTCTCATCGCACGGACATTGAACTCGATATTGCTGCGGCGCGTGAAGGTCTCAGAGAAATTCGTCCATACATACTCCAGTTTGCCGAGGCGACTGTAGAGGGAGGCGAGACGGGGGAAGTCAACCTTGTGGATATCAGCCTTCGTCGTGTCCTGCCAAGCCTGGATCTTCTGTTCGAAGAGGCGCTTCTGGTTGATGAGGCCGATGGAGTCGATACATTTATTCATACCGATGGAGTTCTTCCAGTAGTTGGAGCTTTGGGCGAACTTGGAGTCGTACTTGATACGTACGGCCTCGTCGGCACGCATGTGGCGCAGCATCACTTCCTGCTTGACACCACGTACCTGTGCGCGCGGCGCATTCTCATCATCGCGGCGTACTTGGATGCCATAGCTGGAGAGATAACGGCTTGTGGAACCGGGATAGCCGATGGTCATGGCATAGCTGCCGTCTTCATAGCCGTCGAGGCTCACCTGGGCCCAGCGTTTCGGATGATAGGGTACATTATCTTTAGAATAAGGAGCGGGACCGCCGGTCTTCGGATCACAGTAGATGCGGAAGACGGAGAAGTCGCAGGTCTGCCGCGGCCACATCCAGTTGTCGGTCTCTCCGCCGAACTTACCCATACTCTTCGGCACGGTGAAGACAAGGCGCAGGTCGGTGAAGTCCTGATAGGTCGTGGCATACCATTTATTGCCCTCATAGAAAGCGTCGATGTTGACATGGAGCGTGGAGTCGATACGTTTCACGGAGTCGGTCATGAGATTCTGCAGGGAGTCGATGACCTGCTCTTTCTCATCACTGCTCTTGATATGCTTCAGCGCATCCTCCACACGGCCGGTGACATCCTCCTGGTTCTTCATGAAGGAGACGAACATATTCTCATTCGGCAACTCGTCGGCATAGGTCTTGGCGTAGAAGCCGTTGAGCATATAGTCGTGGTCGACGGTGGAATGGGAGCGGATGGCTTCGAAGCCGCAGTGGTGGTTGGTGAAGACGAGACCGTCGGGAGAGACGACGACACCGGAACAATAGCCGGAGAAGTTGACGACGGCATCTTTCAACGCGTTGGAACCACTGTAAAGCTGGTCGCGGTTAAGTTGGAAACCATAACTCTGCATGACCTCCAAAGTCTGCTCGGGGAGGTTGTAAAGGGTCCACATGCCCTCATCGGCGGATGAGGACAGTGGGTTACAAAGGGATAAAAGTAAAAAGCCCAATACGGACTTTGCTTTCATTTTCTTCATTATATTGTGTAATTATTGATTATGCCGCAAAGTTACACAATTTTTTCAAGAAAATTGATATTTTCGATGGGTTATTTCGGCGTGGCAGATGTTTCTCCCACCGTAAGGCGCGGCCCTTGTGGCCGTCCTAACGCCACGGATTCCAATTAGGGCGCCCACAAGGGGTGCCCCTACCGTGCCCTTCTTTGTTGGATCAATGCCCAGAAATCGCGCTTGATGATCATGGCCAGGAAAGCGGCGAGGAGGACGGTATTCAACCCGAGGGCGCCCCACATCGGCAAGTGGTTGTTGCTGAAGTCGAGGACGGCGAAGGCGATGAGGGCGGCAACGGTATAGAAGGCGATATCTTTCAGCGGATAGTTGATAGGATAATATTTCTGTCCGAAGAAATAGCTCAGGATCATGCTCACGGCATAGCTCACGAAGCCGGCCCATGCGCACGCCCAGTAGCTGAAGTGCGGGATGAAGATGATATCCACGGCGATAAGGACGGCGGCGCCGATGCCACTGAAGTAAGCGCCCCAGATTGTCTTGTCGATGAGCTTATACCAAAAGCTGAGGTTGAAGAAGATGCCGAACATGATCTCTGCCGCCATGACGATCGGCACGATCTCCAGTCCTTCCCAGTAACTCTTGCCGACGATATAGCGGATGATATCCATATATCCGATGACACTCAGGAAAGCCAGAAGGGTGAAGATGATATAGTATTTCATCACACGGGCATAGGTCTCCTTGTTATTCTTCTCCTTCGACTGTCCAAAGACAAATGGCTCATAGGCATAGCGGAAGGCCTGCGTGATCATGACCATGATCATGGCAATCTTGATACAGGCACCGTAGATACCGAGTTGTACGCGGGCTTCCTCCGGCGTGCCATTGAAGACATAGGGGAAGATAATCTGTGAGGCGCACTGGTTGAGCTGACCGGCGAGGCCCATGACGAGCAGCGGCCACGTATAGGAGAGCATGCGCTTGCACGTCGCCTTGTCGAAAGGATTGGCGAAGCCTTTCAGCTCCTTGGCCAGGAGGATCAGCGTGAGGACGGAGCCGGAGAGCTCAATCCAGAATACCCATACCACCTCTAGGTCGAAGTGGGCGTCGTAGATGTTGAAGAGATTCAGGTGCATGTCCGGCAGCACGATGAGGTAGAGGCTCACGCCGACGAGGTTGACGAGGATGCTCACCATCTTCAACAGGGCAAACTTCACGGGCTTGTGGGCATAGCGGAGATAGGCGAAGGGGATGGCCGTGAAGGCGTCGATGGCCACGCAGGTGCCCATGATCATGATAAACTCCGGATGATCGGGATAGCCGATGACGTTGGCGATAGGATGGAGGAAGGCCCAGAGAAGGAGTACGAAAGCCAGTGAGGTTGTCGCCACCATGCGCAGCGTCGTGGCATATACTTTCTTCGGATCTTCTCCTGGGCGGTTCATGAAGCGGAAGAAAGTCGTCTCCATGCCGTAGGTGAGGATGATGATCAGCAGGGCGATATACGCGTAGATATTCGTGATGATACCATACTGTCCGCCGGCGGCGTTGAACTTGGCTGTCTCAATAGGTACGAGGAGATAGCCGATGAATCGTGCCGCAATACTGCTCAGTCCGTAGATCGCGGTATCCTTTGCTAATGATTTTAAGTTTGCCATATCAATGGAAGAATATGTATGCCACGCAGATGGCGGCGATGACACCGACAAGATCGGCGAGGAGACCGCAGGCTACGGCGTGACGGGTGTATTTAATGTTGACACTGCCGAAATAGACGGCGAGAATATAGAAGGTGGTGTCTGTGGAGCCCTGGAAGATACAGCTCAGACGACCGACGAAACTGTCGGGACCGTAGTTGTCCATGGCTTCAAGCATCAAGCCACGGGCGCCACTGCCACTGAGGGGCTTCATGAAGGCCGTAGGAAGCGCGCCTACGAAGTCGGTGTTCAGCCCGCAGCTCTTCACGCACCATGAGATGCCATTGATGAGCATGTCCATGGCGCCCGAGGCGCGGAAGATGCCGACACCTACGAGGATGGCTACGAGATAGGGGATGATTCTCACGGCGGTATTGAATCCTTCCTTCGCTCCTTCGATGAAGGCATCGTAGACATTGATCTTCCTCAGAAATCCCGCTACGATAAAGGTGATGATGACACCGAGAAGGATGAGGTTGGAGGTCACGCTGGTCACTGTGGCCATCGTATCCTTGTCCATCTGTCCGAAGCCCCAGATGATGAGGCCGATGAAGGCAATGAGACCGCCGAGGGTGGCGAGGAGGACGGGCTGCAGCAGGTTGATTTTCTGCCACAAGGCCGTAATGATGATTCCCGCGAGAGTGGCGATACCCGTAGAGATAAGGATGGGGATGAAGACATCCGTTGGCATGGCGGCACCCTTCGCGGCGCGGAAGGCGAGGATCGTCGTCGGGATGATCGTCAGTCCGGAGGTGTTCAGCACGAGGAACATGATCATCGGGTTCGTCGCCGTGTCTTTCTTCGGGTTCAGACTCTGCATCTCCTGCATGGCCTTCAAGCCCGTCGGCGTGGCGGCATTGTCAAGGCCGAGCATGTTGGAGGCGATATTCATGAAGATGGCACCCATGGCGGGGTGGCCCTTCGGAATACCCGGGAAGAGCTTTGTGAACACCGGTGAGAGCATGCGCGACAGGGCATTGACGGCACCGGCCCTTTCGCCGATCTTCATGATGCCGAGCCACAGCGCCAACACGCCCGTGAGCCCCAGAGAGGTCTCGAAGGCGGTCTTCGATGTGTCGAAAGTACTCTGAACCATCTTCTCCATCACGGTGGTGTCACCCATGAAGATCAGTTGGACGAGTCCAAAGAGGAACGCGATGACAAAGAAGGCGATCCAAATATAGTTTAATACCATAGCGGCTGCAAAATTAAGGAAAATTTTGGAAAAAGAGGGACATTTGCCAAAAATCTGTGCAAAGATTTCGCTATTTCAAAAATTAACCGTACCTTTGCACAGAATTTACAGGCCTTTCCTGTAAACGGGTGTTGGTTCCGTAGCTCAGTTGGATTAGAGCAACAGCCTTCTAAGCTGTGGGTCCTGGGTTCGAACCCCAGCGGAATCACCATTTTTATCCCCCAACCAAAACGCTGCTGGGTCGCTGGGCCTTTCCCCAGCGGAATCACAACAAATCTCATGGTGGTATTATCCCCGACCAAAACGCTGCTGGGTCGCTGGGCCTTTCCCCAGCGGAATCACAAAAATCTTACGGTGGGAAACATGTTTCTGTTGTTTTTTTTGAAATTTGTACAAAATATACCGCTATTATGGTATTTCACGGATGACGGATATGTTGTACCTTTGCAACCGAAATAAAGTTCACATTTACATTAAACACATAAAATTGAAAATTATGACTGTTCAGAAAGATTTCCTCCGCAATACAGACTTTGGTCTTTTATTGCTCCGTCTTACCGTAGGTGGCCTTATGCTCTTCCACGGTGTACACAAGATCCTCTATGGTGTAGGGTTCATCAGTGACATGCTCGCCGCCCTCGGCCTGCCGTCGTTCATCGCCTGGTTTTCCGTGGCCGCTGAGGTGATCGCTTCCCTCATGCTCATCCTTGGCGCCTGGACTCGTTTGGCCGCAGTGGTCTTCGTAGGCAATATGGCCGTGGCAATCCTTATGGCTCACTCCTCCATGATCTTCTCCGTCGACGCGATGACGGGTGGCTGGGCCATTGAACTGCCGATGCTCTATCTCCTCGGTGCCGCTGTCCTCTTCTTCACCGGTGCCGGCAAATACGCCGTCACGAAGGGCAGCGTGCTGGACTAACCCTTTCGTCTTTTCTATTATCTCCCCGGCTCCTCATATTTTCCATTGACCTTCACGGGTTCCATGTGGATACTGATGAGGGTGTTGTTGCCGAAATGGTGGCGGAGAGCATGTTCGATATTCGTCGCATGCTGGTGGGCCTCATAGAGCGTGAGGTTCCCTGGCATGCGTACGTGCATTTCTATACTCGTGGCATTGCCGATATGGCGTGTGCGGAGGTTATGGACAGCACTCACCTGCGGCTCACTGCATACGATGTCCGTGATATGCTGTTCCACATCGGCCGGCAGACTCTTCTCTGTGAGCTCGCCGACGGCACCGTTGACGAGCTTGAAGGCGGAGATGACGATGAACACGCTCACGACAAGGGCCGCCAGCGGGTCGAGGACCGTCCAGCGGCTGCCGAGGAGGATGGCGCCGCCGATACCGATGGCCGTGCCGACGGAAGAGAGAGCATCACTGCGGTGGTGCCACGCGTTGGCGATGACGGCATCCGAATGGACTTTCTTGCCCAGTCGGACAGTGAACTGGTAAGCCCATTCCTTCAGCGCGATACTCGCCAGTGCGGCGATGAGGGCAATGATGCCCGGTCGTGGCAGGATGGCACCGCGCATGACGCTCCATATCTTCACCACGGAACTGAACATCAGATAGGCGCCGACGACGAGGAGCATGATGCTCACGAGGGCCGTGGCGAGTGTCTCATATTTCCCATGGCCGTAGTCATGATCGCTGTCTATGGGCTTGCTGCTCACATGGACGAAGATGATGACGATGATGTCGGTGATGAAATCCGACAACGAATGTAGAGCATCGGCGATCATAGCCCCGGAATGTCCGAGGATACCGGCGATGAACTTAAACGTCAGCAACACGATGTTGATGACGCTACCTTCGAGGGTGACGCGCGTGATTGCCCGCTCCCGCTGACTGACTTGCTTATCCTTAATCTCAACCATAATCATTATTTTTCTGGAACATGATGAATCAAGTCCCTACGTGTTCGGAACATGATGAATCAAGTCCCTACGCAAAGGTAATAAAAAATTCCTTTTATTATTTCTTAATTCTCTTATTTTTTTTGCTAACTTTGCAAGCAGAATGTTTCAAACCCGGCAATCGGAAAATCGAATAAATCAACAAATACAATAATTTTGTCCGACGAAACAATTTCAAGGACAAGTAAAAACCTAACCACAATGGACCAGAAAAAAGTTAATGCACTGGCACTGTCATCGGTGATGCTCTGCTTCTTCGCCATGGGATTCGTCGATCTCGTGGGTATCGCTTCCAACTATGTGAAGCATGACCTCGGACTCTCCGACTCTATGGCCAACTCTCTGCCGGGACTCGTATTCTTCTGGTTCCTCATCTTCTCCGTCCCTACGGGCGTGCTGATGAACAAGATCGGACGGAAGAAGACCGTTCTGCTCTCCCTCGTCATCACTATTTTCTCACTGTTGCTGCCGATCTTCACAGAGAATTTCTACGTGATGCTCGTCTCCTTCTCCCTGCTCGGCATCGGCAACGCTCTCATGCAGACGTCGCTGAACCCGCTGGTATCCACCGTCGTGCAGGGTGGTCACCTCGCCTCCACGCTGACGTTCGGACAGTTCATCAAGGCCATCGCCTCATTCATGGCTCCGTATATCGCCATGTGGGGCTCCGTCAACGATATCCCGAATTTCGGCCTCGGCTGGCGCGTCCTCTTCCCGATCTATATGGTCATCGGTATCGCTGCCTCCCTCTTCCTCCTCTCCACGCCCATAGAGGAGCCGGAGCTTCAGGAGCACCGTCAGCTACCGAGCGTGGGCCATCAGTTCGTGGCCTGTTTCAAGCTCCTCGGCACGCCGATTGTCCTGCTGAGCTTCATCGGCATCATGTGCCACGTCGGTATCGATGTCGGTACGAACACCACGGCACCGAAGATCCTCATGGAGCGCCTCGGCATGACGCTCGACGAGGCAGCCTTCGCCACCTCTTTATATTTCATCTTCCGTACCATCGGCTGTTTCACGGGAACGGTGATTCTCCGTGTCCTCAACAACCGACTGTTCTTCGCCATCTCCATCCTCTTCATGGCCCTGTCGATGTGCGGCCTCTTCTTCGGACATGAGAAATGGATCCTTTACACGAGTATCGCCCTCGTTGGTTACGGCAACAGTAACGTGTTCTCCCTCGTCTTCGCCCAGGCACTGAAGAGTGAACCCGAGAAGCAGAACGAGGTCAGCGGCCTGATGATCATGGGCCTCTTCGGTGGCACCATCTTCCCGATGGTCATGGGCTGGGCTACAGATGCCGCTCATACCGTCGCCGCCGCTGTCGCCGTCATGGCCGTCGGTGTCGTCTATCTCGCAACGTATATCGGTAGAATCAAGGAATAAAAGCCTACCCAAGCCCTCCCTCAAGGGAGGGATGTTGAAATGTCTAGTGGCTTCATAATACTAAATCATAAACTAATAAATCAATATAAAACTATGAATAAGATCATTGTAGGACTTGGAGAGGCCCTGTGGGACTGTCTCCCGGAAGGAAAGAAATTAGGTGGCGCACCGGCAAACTTCGCTTATCATGCCGGTCAGTTTGGCTTCGATGCCCGTGCCGTCAGCGCCGTCGGCAAGGATGCCCTCGGCGACGAGACGCTGAAGGAGTTTGACGCCAAAGGCTTGAAGTATGTCATGCCGCGTGTCGACTATCCTACGGGTACCGTCGCTGTGACTCTCGATGCCGAGGGTATCCCCACCTACGACATCAAGCAGAATGTGGCGTGGGACAATATCCCCTTCATGCCCGAGATCGAGGAGGCCGCCCATCACTGTGAGGCCGTCTGCTTCGGTTCCCTGGCCCAGCGCAGTGAGGTGTCCCGCAAGACTATCTACAAGTTCCTCGACAGCACCCCCGCCAGTTGTCTGAAGATCTTCGACATCAACCTCCGACAGAACTTCTACAGCAAAGAGGTCATTCAGGAGAGTCTGAAGCGTTGTGACATCCTGAAGATTAACGACGAGGAGCTCGTTACCATCGGCCGTATGTTCGGCTATCCCGGACTGGATATCGAGAACAAGTGCTGGCTGATCCTCGGCAAGTACAACCTTCGCATGCTCGTTCTCACCTGTGGCACAAACGGTAGTTATGTCTTCACGCCGGGTGAGCTGTCCTTCCAAGAGACACCGAAGGTGAAAGTTGCCGATACTGTCGGCGCCGGCGACAGTTTCACGGGATCATTCACCGCTGCCATCCTCAACGGCATGCCCGTGAAGCAGGCCCATGAACTCGCTGTGAAAGTCAGCGCCTTTGTCTGCACGCAGAACGGTGCCATGCCGAAGCTTCCCGCCGAGTTCACCGCGCATAAGTGATCCCCCCGGATCCTAATGGATGGTGCTCCCCCGTCAATTGATGAATCCCGACCACCGCAGAGTCGTCGCCGACCGCCGTGCCGAGGATGAGCGCACGTATGTGATGGATCACCGTATGCCGGTCCCCGAGGCTCTCCCTCCGCGTGACCCTCGTCCCCGCCATGAGGACCATACCGGCACAACGGTCGTCGCCGCTGCCGTTGGTGCCGCCGTTGGCGCCATCGTCTCCTCTATGACACGATAATAAGAAGTAAAGAAGTAAAATCGGCGCATTAAATGTAGGGACATGATTTATCATGCTCCGCCGATGTAGGGACATGATTTGTCATGCTCCGCCAAAGTGGATGAGTGGCTTTTCAGTTATCCCAATGAAGCACTCCCTTTATTTTGCGCCTATTTTTCTTTGCATGGATTTCTATTCTAGCGATTCAGTAGCTGAAAAATAGTCCGGAAAGATTTGTCTTGTGGATTTTTCCTGCTATCTATCGAGCAGAATTTTCTAAACAACGTGTTTAGGAAATTCTGCTCGTTGTTTATGGAAGCTAACTACGTTATTTGTGATTGAAAAATACGATGAATTTTTGCATAATCATCGAAGATAAACCTCCTATTTTGTATAATTACACGAATAATTATGCTATCAGAAAATTGCTTGACTGATATTTATTTTTATCCCATTGGAAATCAGTGAATTATAATAATGACCCGGATTCGCGTATTTCCCGCCGGTCGTTCGCTTGTTGAATTCTATGAGCGCCATGACCTTTTATCTGTTGCTCAAAAAGAGGAAGAGGGTAATTTTCTGACACTGAGTAGGTGGCCGCCATGTTGCGGCCACGCAAGGAAGATGGGGAATAGTTAGGGACATGATTGAGCATGATCGTCGGTGAAAGTTTTTTCAAGGGAATTTAAGGACCTTCTTATTTGTTCCCGGCAGAAAAAAGTTGTAATTTTGCGGCTGTAACAACATCAACGAAACAATATGACGAAAAACTGTTTGCAACAACGAATGCGGGGCTTCTGCCGCCTCGCTTTCTCCTTGGTCCTGGTGATGGCGCCGATGGCGCTGAGTGCCCAGACGGCAAAGGAGGAGTTCCCTTCTTTCACGCATGGCAACGAGCCCGACGGCACGCTCTATCTCCCGGCTCCTCCCGACACGCTGAGTCAGAATTACATCAACGATATGGTGCAGTATGTCTGGGGGAAGACGCAGCGACAGGGAGCCCGTGGCCGTCAGGCTGTCTTCGACTCATATATGTCGACGGACAGCATCGTCAAGGGCTTCTCGGAGGCTTTCGGCTGTACGTTGTCGAAAGAGAAAACACCGGCGGTCTGGGACCTCGTGGAGAGGACGATCAGTGATGCCGTCTATGCCACGAAGAAGGCGAAGGACTATTACAGGCGCCGCCGGCCCTTTGTGCAGTTTGGTGACAGGACGCTGATCCCGTGGTCGGAGGCGAAGCACGCGACGAGTCCGTCGTATCCCTCGAGTCATTCCGCTGCTGGCTGGGCCGTGGCCCTCGTCCTCTCGGAGCTGAATCCTGCCCGTGCGGAGGCGATCCTGAAGCGTGGCTATGAGTTCGGACAGAGTCGTGTCATCGCGGGATATCATTATCAGAGTGATGTCGATGCCGCCCGTCTCGCCGCCAGTGCTGCCGTGGCCCGGATACACACCACCGCGGCTTTCGCTGAGGCAATGAAAAAGGCGAGAAAAGAACTAAAATAAGCCTGCGGGATCAGTTCAGCATCAGCGTCATGACGGGATGGGAAGCATGGAAGAGGAAGACGGCGAGCTCGCTGATGGTCAGGGAACGAGCATCGGGGAGCGGACGGTCTGTCTGCCGGCATTGGCCGGCGGCGATATGGAAATAGGTGTTGTTGAGCGCGATGTCCTTGTCGTTGTACACGCGGATGTCGACTGTCGTGTCGGGATGCTGGGCGGCATAGAACTGCAGGGCCTTGCGGGCATTGATGACACGGAGCATGGCGGGGGCGGCGGGACTGTTGGTCTCCCCACAGACGCGCAGGGCCTCCTGGGCCGTGGCAAAGGATGCTTCGGTCTGCTCCACCATGCAGGGCTGTTGCCGCTGCCACTCGTCGAACGTGCTGAACGGCATGGTAGCGACACCCCCGGGGGCCGCAATGGCATCGGCGACCTGCGTGTAGCCCATGGCGGCATACCAGTCGAAGAGCCACGGCTCCGCGGGGATCAATACCGAGAAGACGGTGCCACGGTAATAGAGCGTGTGATGGGCCTGGCGCATGAGACTGCTGCCGACATGCTGCCGACGGTAGTCGATGTCGACGGATACGGCATAGATATAACTGGCGTTCGTGGTCTGTTGTCCCTGCCGCAGCGGGTAGGGGATGGCTTGAAGGGCGCCGACGACATGGTTGTCGATCTGACAGACGATGTTCCGCTCATCGGTGAATACCTTACTGAAATAGAGGTTGCGGAAGGCCTCGGCATCATCGAACGTGGCGGCATAGAGCTGCTCCGTCTCCGCCTTGATGCGGTGGACATCCTCGAAGAGGCTCAGCGGGTTCTTCTCCATGATGGAATATTTCTCCAGGAGAATGGCAGGCTTATAGGATAGTTTCGCCTTGCGCAGCCCCTCGGCACCAAGATCCTCTTCACGGTTCATATAGATATATTGTTCGGGCAGATGACGCGCGAACTCCTGGTTGATGATGGAGAAAGAGCCCTCGTAGCGTGTGTCGGCTTTTTCCACACAGACATCGAAGGTGTCGTGGGTGATGGGACAGCCGAAGGTGAAGGCAACGAGCTGGCCGTCGACGAAGATGCAGCCGCCGAGACAGTCGAGGTAGTCCCAGTTGACGAAAGCCCGTGTCATGGCACGCAGTTCCTCACTGAGCTCCCTGTCTTCCTCCTCTTCGGCGTCCTGCTTTGTCTCTTTCCGCCATTTCTCCTCGAGACGCAGACACTCTGGGATGAGGCTCTTGGTGAGGGGACGGTATTCGTAGTCGGGATAGAGGGCGCGGAACTTGTTGCAGTGGTTGCGCTTGCTCTGGAGATGCTTGCCGGAGAGCGTGGCGAGCTTCTCCCGGAGATAGATATAGTCGAAATAGTCACGCTCGGCCCTGACGGTGAACTCGCCGGGCATGATCTCTTCGAGGCAGTCGGTCATTGACCCGCTGCAGCCGATGAGCAGGAACGGCTGGCCCATGGCGATGGCATCGTCACGCATCCGGCGGATGACGGAAGCGGGACAGCTGCTGTCGGCAGGCTGTTGGTAAGTGGCGTCTGACTGGATGACGGGCTTGGCGATGGGGGCCATATAAGCCAGATGGCGGCCGGTATAGAAACGGAAGACGAGGAAGTCGTCGATGATGGCGAACTGCGTGTCGTAGAGGAACCGCCAGCTGATGAGGTTGGCGAAGGAGAGGTCACAGTTGCGTCCCGTCCCATTCAGCGTATAGCGCTGGATGAGCTCCCGGTCGCGCGCGGAGATATCATGAAATCGAATCATAGTCTTGTTGCGATGAGTTTCGGCAACAAAAGTACGAATAATTTTCCGGATTTCTCTTTGTGGGTTGAATTTTTTACAAAAACCTTTTTCAAACAAAAAAAAGGGATTGTCCCCAAGGACAATCCCCTGATTTATTCTAAGAAAGTTGATATCGTTATCTACATCGTAGGCATCGGCATTCTCCCGACCTGCACAACACTCTGCGAGTGTGTCATTCCTGTCTCGTTTTATCAGCAAAATATGATTTTTTTTTCATTTTGCTGCCAACCGTGTCAGTGGGGACTTGATGTTCCGCGCATGGTGGATTGGATTTATCGCTCCGCAGCATACACCCTCGTCTTGTCACACCATACGGAGACGGACTGGTCGGCGACGGAGAAGCGGAACTCACCGGCTTCCAGGCGCCACTGTCCGTCCCAGTCGACGAAGGCGAGGTCGTCGGCGGGAATGTGGAACGTGAAGGTACGTGTATCGCCGGGCTTGAGGTCTGCCTTCTCGAAGGCACGCAGGCGGCGGCCGTCGGGAGTCATCGACGCCACCACATCACTGCTGTAGACCAGCACGCTCTCCTTGCCTTCCCGGTTGCCCGTATTCGTGACATCCACGGAGAGGGAGATCGTATCACCGGGAATGAAATGATCTTTCTCCACCCTCAGATTACTGTAGGCGAAGGAGGTGTAGCTCATGCCGTAGCCAAACGGCCACTGCTGGGTGATGCGGGCGTTGTAGTCGTAGGCCCCGGCCATTGTCCCCACTTCCTCACTCTTCTTGAAGTCGTAGTTGGCCAGGGAGTTGATCTCCTTCGGATAGGTGATGGGCATTTTCCCGCTGAAATTCTCATCGCCGGAGAGGAGGGCCGCGAGGGCATCACCGCCATAGTTTCCCGGCAGGAAAATGTCGACGACGGCCTTGGCCAGTGGCTCGATATCACTGATGAGGCGCGGACGGCCCTCGTTGAGGATGAGGATGATGGGTTTCCCGCTTTCTGCCAGTTTCTTTACGAGCGTACGCTGACGAGCGGAGAGCGTGAGGTCACTAAGGTTGCCGGGGGTCTCCGTATAGGAGTTCTCGCCGATGCAGGCCACGATGATGTCGGCACTGTCGGCGGCATTCACGGCAGCGGCATAATCGGGTATATTCTCCTCATCATATCTTCCCTTCTCGTCGTAGGTCACGCCCTGTCGCAACAAGACATGGTCCTTGCCGAAGCGGTCGCAGAGGGACTCGTAGATGGTATGATACTTCCCGGCGAAGCGGTCGGTGAGATTTCCTTGCCAAGTATAGCTCCATCCGCCGTCGAGACAGCGCATCTGATTGGCGTTGGGACCTGTAAGGAGGATGCGCGTTCCTTTTTTCAGGGGAAGGATGTGATCGGTATTCTTCAGCAGTACCATACTCTCTACGGCACCACGATAGGACAGTTTGGCAAATTCTTTTCCGCCGAATTTTGGATAATTCTTCAGATTTTCCGTAGGCCGGTCGAAGAGGCCCAACCGGTATTTCATGCGGAGGATACGGCGTACGGCATCATCAATACGGCTCATGGGGATGGCGCCTTCCTGGGCCAACTGTTCAATGAGGTCGACGGCATTGGCGCTATACGGTTCCATGACCATGTCGATACCGGCATTGATGGCGATTCGCAAGGCGTCTTTCTTGTCCTTGGCGACACATTCACGCGTATAGAGGTTGTTGACATCCGCCCAGTCGGTGACGAGGACACCATCCCATGTCATGCCTTCCTTCAGCCATCCCGTGAGCAGTGTCTTGTTGGCATGGACGGGCATGCCGTTGACAGAGGCCGAGTTGACCATCACGCTGAGGGCGCCACTGCGGACACCGGTACGGAAGGGCATGAAATGCTTCTCCCGCAGGTCCGAGGGAGAGATATAGGCTGGTGTGCGGTCCTTGCCTGTCCATGGCACGCCATAGCCGAGGTAGTGCTTCATGCAGGCGGCGATATGGTAGTCATCGATATGATTGGGATCATCACCCTCGAAGCCTTTGACCATCGCACTGCCCATGGCGGCATTCAGGTAGCAGTCCTCACCGAAGTTCTCCCACTGACGGGGCCAGCGGGGATCACGTCCGAGGTCGACGGTAGGACTGTAGGTCCAGGGGATGCTGACGGCACGTGTCTCATAGGCTGTCGCTGCCGCGCAGTCGTGGGCAATGGCACGGTTGAAGGTTGCTGCCACATTGATGTTCTGCGGGAAGAGGGTGCCGTCTTGCGTATAGGTGGAGCCGTGATTCTGGTCGAGGCCATAGAGACAGGGTATGCCGATGAGGCGCATGGAACTCTCTTGGATATCCCGGAGATATTCCTGCCACTGACGGGCTGTCGGCGCCGTCGTGTTCGGCGCGTTGAGGATGGAGCCAATCTGATAACGGCTCAGGATGGAGTCGGTTCGGGCTTTGTCGATGTGGAACACTCCCGCGGCGTCATTCTTGCCGAAGAGGTCGGCGACGAGCTCTACCATCTGTCCGGCCTTCTGGCGCAGGGAGAGACGGGAGAGCATTGCCTCCACCTTCTGTTCAATGGCGGGGTCACGATAAATGGCCGGGGTGCCGGCATGTACCGATGTACATGCGAGCACCAGGGCCATCAGAGAGAGGATTGTATGTTTCATCATAAAAAGTGTAAGTAACTATTCTTCGATAATGCGGTCGACATAGAAGCCGTGGCCGCCGATGAGGAAGCCGTCCTGAGCGCTGATGAGGTCGAGGTCCTCCTGCGTGAGCGTCACCTCTATGGAGCCGTCGGCCGTGAGTGTCTGTACGGAAGTACCGGGGAGAACGGTCCACCAACCCGTCATCACCTGCAGCTGATGATAGCTGTCGGCGGTGTTGAGCGAGTAGTTGATCTTCAGGATGGTGCCGGCTTTCATCGTGGCGAAGACATCCTTGCCCAGCAGGTTGAACGTCTTGTGGGCATCACCATCGGGGAGATCCCACGACACGTAGTGATGGCCTTCCCACAGCGTCATCTCGGCAGGAGGCGTCGTCGTCACCTGGATCTTACCACCGCCATACTGCTTGCCGTCCTTGTCGACGAGGACGATGCGGTAGGTGCTGTCGGCAAGGTTGGCGGGAGCTGTGAATTTCAGGGTGGTGCCGTTGGCGGTGACATCCGTTGCTGCCTGGCTGCCGATGAGCACACCCGTGATATCACTGATGTTCCGGCAGTCGTGGATCGTTGCCGTAGCGCCGGGAGCCACCCAGCGCTCATAGCTCTTCGTGCCGAGGACGGGGTCGTTGTCGCCCGGTGTTATCGTCAGCGTGACGGTGCGGGAGGTCGACTTGCCCTTTGTTGTTGTGGCGACAATCTTCAGGTTGTAGACACCGGCGAGGATCGGCTGGTCGATGCTGTCGCCCTCATGGATCTGCTCGCCGTCGAGGAACCAGGTCACCGTGGTATAGTTGGCGGGTGTGACAATGACATTGTATTTGAAGTTCTCCGTCGCCTTCCCGTTGAGGGAAAGCGGTGAGCCGTCGTAGACGAGGTCCGTATTGAGGATGCGCGGCGCGTCATCCTCCGTAGCCGTGAAGTAAGGATCATCATCGGAGCAGGAGGTAAGCACTCCGGCCGGCAGAAGCATGCTGAACAGTGCCACTATGGCGGCTATTTGGTTTCTGAAAAGTTTCATACTCATTTTTCTGAATGTTGATTATTTGAAATTACCATCTTTTGTATCCCACCACATCCGCTGGTGCCAGTTGTCGGTGCCACCGAGGCGCTGGATGGCATCCTCGTAGTTGCTCTTGTTGTAACGGGATTCCAGGGATGGGTACTGCAGGCGTACGGGTGTCGAGAGGTTGGCGTCGTCGTAGGTGAAGCCGTCAAAGGTGCTGAGTTTCGTACGGTCCATGAGCACGGGATAGTCGGAACGACGAAGGTTGGCCCACGCCTCGGAAGGATTGGTGAGATGCAGGATCCATGCCTGTGTGTTGATATCCTCCTTCGGATTGCTGCCGAGGTGATGGGCGTCGATGAAAGTGCTGATCTCCTTCTCGCTGATCTTGTTGCTCTTCAGATAGAGGTCGTTGAGCAACTCCATGGACTGGCGAATACCCTTCTCATAATAGTCTTCGGCGCTGCCGCTGACCTTCCAGCCTTTCGTCTTGGCTTCGGCGAGGAGGAAGTTGACCTCCGCGGAGGTGATGAGGATGCCGGGGTTGTCGGGCTGTTCGAAGTCGATGGAGAGGAACGGGCGCATCATGCGTGCCGGCGCATTGTTGGCGTCATATCCTACAGAGGGATTGTTCTTCACCAGGTTGTCCAAGGTAGGTATCTCACTGTTGGCAGGTGCCGACACCCAGTTGTCATACCATGCGGCACCGGGATTACAAGGCGACTCCTCCATGTTGTTACGCTTCAGATAGGCCACGACCTCATCCGTAACATCGATATTGCCATCGCTGCTTGGGGTGATATTGGAGCGTGCCGTGTTGATATAATGACGGCAGATGCGGTAGAGGCGCGGGTCGTTGTTGTCTTTCAGCATGTTGAATAACGTAGAGCAGATGAAGGACGGAGAGGTTGCGTCCTGACCGTAGAGGATCTCGCTGAAGGCATTGACACGGAAGTCATATTTCCGCGCACCCTCATAGAGCGTGAATGGCTTGTTGAGGTATTTCACGTAGGCATCCTCATCGGTAGAGGCGATGAAACCGTCGGGACTGTTGTAGGCTTTCTCAAATTCCTGCTCGGCCTTCTGGGGGTCGACGTCGGAGATACGCATGGCGTAGCGCATACGCAGGGAGTTGGCATATTTCTTCCATTTGCTGATATTTCCCCCGAGGCTCGTCACGTCGCCCGTGATATTGTCGGTGCCCGTGCCGAGCTGTCGCTCACAGGAGTCGAGCTCATCGAAGAAGTAGGAGTAGATGTTCTGCTGTTTGTCATAGCGCGGGTTGGCGATGCCGGCGGTATAAGCCTTGCCGGCCTCCGTTGCCGGGACATCACCATAGATATCCGTCAGCAAGGAGAGGAGGTAGATGCGGTGGATACGCAGGGCGGCATTGACATTAGGCTGGTCGGCCGTCTTCGAGATAGCATCCACGAGGTTCTTGATGGAGATGGAGTAGTAACGGGACCAGGCGAGACTCTCCTGATCGTTGTCGGCATGGACAGACCCGGCATAATTGGTGACATTCCAGCCACCGGCGAACTGCTGCGTGAAGCCGCTGATATAACTGCGGTAGGTATCCATGAGGGAGAAATCGCCGTAGGTCTGCAACAGAGAAGTCGTCAGTTGTGCATTGGGATCAATGGCGGACGCCTTTGAGCCGTCAGTGTTCAACGTCTCCATGGTGTCATCGGAACAGGAAATGCAGGTGAAGGCGGCGACCATGACTCCTATCATCAGATGTAAGATCCGACTATGTTTTTTTAATATCGTTTTCATTTTACTTGTCTTTGAGTTAGAACTTAATATTGACGTTCATGCCGTAGCTGCGGCGGGAGGGCAGAGAGCCATACTCCAGACCGAGACCGGAGGTGTTGTAACCGGAGTCCGGATCGATATTCGGAATGTTCTTCCATACGATGAACGGGTTACGGGCCACGAAAGATACCGTCATGCTCTTGATGACTTTTCCCAGGAGATGCTGCGGGAAGGTGTAGCCGAAGGTGATCTCACGACATTTCACGTAGGAGTTGTCGTAGATGAACATGCTCGGGCAGTTGGTGGCGGCACTCTGCCAGAAACTCTGCGGGTTGACGGGGATGTCATTCTGACGGTAGGTGCCGTCGCCATTGTCGATGACACCGGGGACGATATATCCCTTGCAGTTGCCAGACTGACGCCACTGGTCGATGGTCATGCCGGCAGCCTGGCGTGCTTCCTCGGAGTCGTACCACTCCTGACGGCCGGCGAGGGTCTCCTTAGCACGGCCCGTGGCGTAGGCGGAGCGCATGGACATTGAGAAGAGGTCGGCGCCAACCTTCACGTCGAAGGAGGCGGAGAGACGGAAGTTCTTATAGGAGAAGGTGGAATAGAAACCGCCCGTCCAGTCCCAGGAGGCATTGCCGAGGGTACGTGTCTTCGAGTCAACTTCCGGCAGACCGGTCTTGGCGTTGATAATCATCTGTCCGTCGGCGGTGCGCTTGAAGTCTGGACCGATGATGGAACCGTATTTCTCGCCGACCTCAGCACCTACGGAGACATTGCACCAGGTGGCCTTCTCAAGCTCGAAATAGTCCATGCCGTCGGTGAGTGATTTCACCTTGTTGACATTCTTGGAGAAGTTCATGCCGAGATCCCATGCAAAATCCTTATACTGTACGGCACGTGCGTTGATGGCCAGTTCGATACCCTTGTTCTGGATCTTTCCCGCATTGATGAGGCGGTAGTCGTAACCGGAGGCGGCGGAAGAGGCGAGTGAGATGATCTGGTCCTTCGACATCTGATTATAATAGGTGAAGTCGACGCCGATGCGGTTGTTCAACAGCTTGGCCTCGAGGCCGAGTTCAAAGGAGTTGGTCATCGTCGGCTTGAGGTCCTTGTTGGGCATCACCGTGTTATTGATATACCCGATGGTATAGCCACTGTAGCTGTACTGGCCTGTCTTGTAGTTCAGGGCGAGCTTGTAAGGATCGGTGTCGCTTCCCACCTTGGCCCAGGAAGCGCGGAGCTTTCCGTAGTTGATGATCTTCTTGTTCTTCAGCAGCTCAGAGAAGACAAAGCTGCCCGACAAGGAAGGATAGACATATACGTTGTGGTTCACCGGCAGCGTCGATGACTTATCGCCGCGGAGGGTGCCCTCAAGATAGTAGGTATGTCGGTAGCCGATGCTGGCATTGCCATAAAGCGAGCTGATCTGCTTCTTATACTGGTCGGGGATGATGCTCTGCTCAGAGTAGTTGGCGATGGAGATGACATTATCCATCTGCTGGCTCAAGCCGAAGAGCGTCGTCGTCTTGTTGTTCACGCGGTAGATATTGCCGCCGAGGGTACCGTTGAAGTCGAAGTCGCCCCAGGAGTTGTTATACAGGGCGAGGAGTTCAGCGTTGATGGTCTTGTTCTCAAACTTGTCGGTCTGCAGCGTACCGGCCATGTTGCCCGGTGTCGTCTTGGCGGAATAGTCCTCGAAATTCATGAAGTTCATGTTCGAACCGATGGTGCCTTGTAGTTTCAAGTGCTTATTGATGTTCCAGATGGCCTTGCCGGTGAGACGGAAGACATCCTTGCCTGAGGTGTTGCGGTTCCTATACAAATCCCAGTAAGGATTGATATTGTACATATCATTGCCGTTCCAGTTGGCATAGGAGCCGTCGGCATTTTCATAGTGGCGCAGCCAGTCCTCGTTGTACGTGCCGGCGAGGGTCATGAGGTTCTTGCCGACATTGCTCTGGGAGTCGCCGAGAGCCGGACGGTTCTTCACATCCTCACGGGTATAGGCCACGTTGAAGTCGAAGTCGACGGGACCTGCCGACGTGGTGACGCGGAGGTTGTAGTTGTCACGGCTCATATGGGTCTTGGGGAGGATATCCTTGTTGCGCATGTCGGTGAAGGAGAAGCGCACACCCGTCTTGCCGCTGCTTACGGAGAGGATGGCGGAGTTCTGCGCCGTCAGGCCCGTGCGGAAAAAGTTTGACGTGTTGTCGGGATACATCAGGAAGGGACGGGTGACACCATCGAAATAGGTCACGCCGAAGTTGTCGGCCTTGGGACCCCAACTGCTGTTCGTGCCCGATGTTGCCGTGGAGGCATACTGGCCGTTGTAGCCCTGGCCGTAGACATTCTGGATGTTATCCCATTTTGCCAACTGCGTGTCGAAGGTCATGGAGCCATTATACTCCACGCTGACTTTCGCCTTGCTGGCTTTCTTCGTCGTGATGAGGATGACACCGTGAGAGGCACGGCTGCCATAGAGGGCGGAGGCGGCGGGACCTTTCAATACGGACATCGACTCGATATCATCGGGATTGATGGCTGAGATGCCGTCACCAAGGTCATAGCCACCGGAAGTACCGGCACTGCCGAAATTCGTATTATCAAGAGGCACGCCATCGACGACATAGAGCGGCTGGTTGTCACCGGCTATCTCCGTATTGCCACGTAGAAGGACACGGGTAGAGCCGGAGGCGCCACCGGCAGTGCCCTGAACGACGAGGCCGGCGACCTTTCCTTCAAGGGAGTTGATGACATTCGTCTCCTTGGCTTTCTGAAGATCGGAGCCCTTGACTTCCGTAAGACCATAGCCGAGGGCCTTGCGGTCGCGCTTGATGCCCAAGGCCGTGACGACGACCTCCTTCAGGTTTTTCGCATCCTCATGGAGGGTCACGGTCATATGAGCTGTGGCTTTGACGGTGATGGTCTTATAACCTACATAACTAATGACGAGTGGGGTCCCGGGCTTCACGTCAAGGGAGAATTTACCGTCGAGATCGGTGACGGTGCCGTCTGTGGATCCCACAGCCTTGATGGTGGCCCCGATAATAGGTTCCGTACCATCGGTGACGATACCTTGAATGGCCGTGGCCTGCTGTGTGATGGCGCTGGCGGCCGTACCGGCATTGGCCTGCTGTAAGGCTCCCAGGGAGAGAAGACCCATACAGACGAGGCGTGTTAGTCTCAGATTGTTTTGATTCATATGCTTTAGTTCTTTTAATGCGGATTAATGACGGTCAGGACAGACAAGATTCTCCTGACCTTTCTCTTGGTATACACGGACGTAGTCGATATACATCTTCGCCTCGCTGCCCTCGTCGGCAAGGGCAGTGATGCCTTCGGGACTCAGAATGCCGGTGAAATCACCGCCGACGGCGAGGTCGAAGAGTATATAAAAAGGTTTATGCATATAAATGTCCGATGTGATACGGGAATCGATACGCTTGTTGATGGCGGCTGTGAAATACGGCTTGTTGGAATGGTCAATATACATTCTTATATAAGTGTCATCCCATGTCATCGTATAGATATGGTATTGGTCGTCACCGGCAAGGGTATAGTCGTAGGCATGCTGTCCCTGGTCGGACCATTGCTGGTGATGCTGCGCGTCTTCGCCCCAGTGGATGGTGCCGCCGACCCAGCGGTCAGACTGTCCGGAACTGATACCGCCATGCTCGCCCATCTCTATGATGTCGATCTCACCGCAGGCAGGCCAGGAGTGAACATCATCATCCTCGCCCATCATCCAGAAGGCGGGCCATAGACCATTGGAGAGGCGCGGCAGTTTGATGCGTGCCTCAATCATGCCATGGGCGAAATAAACTTTCTGACGACTGTTGACACGGCCGGATGTGAAGGCTTTGTCGCCATAATGCTCACGACGAGCCGTGAGGATTAGGGTGCCGTCTTTGACGGTCACATTCTCCTGACGGGGGGTGTAGTACTCCAGTTCATGATTATAAGGGGAAGCAACTGTTTCCACATTCCAGTTCTTCCCCAAGGTGTTGGCGTTGAAATCATCGCTCCACACCAGTTTGTAATTCTGGGCCTTCATGGAAATAGCCGTGAAGAGACTCAGAACCAATACATTGAATAGTTTGCCGTTCATACGTTTTTAGATGATTGTTGTTTCGACGGCAAAGGTACGGGAAAGAAGGTATCAGATGGGTTTGATAGCTGACAGAAAAGGTTTCTAATCTGACATTAACGGTATTTACTCGGTGAAACGCCGAAATGTTTCTTGAATACCGTACTGAAATATTTGGCATTGACGAATCCTGTACGGATGGAAACATCGAGGACGGGAACGCCGTCGCGTAAGAGGGTGGCGGCACGCTCCAGGCGTAGCAGACGGATGAAGTCCTGGGGTGACTGACCTGTGAGCGTCTTCAGACGACCATAGAAAAGGGTACGGCTCATCGCCATCTCCCGGCAGAGGCGGTCGATGGTGAATGTGTTGTCACTGATATGGTCGAGGACCAATTGCGTAGCCTTGGCGACGAACGCCTGGTCCTTGGGGTCAACGGGCTCGGAAGGTGAGGAAGATACGTCCTCTCCGCTGTCCGCTAAAGATGTAGAAGTGGGCGATGCGGCATTCTTTCGCTTTTTCATCGTCTGCCGGGCCTGTTCCATGCTCTTCCGGAGGTAATAGTCGCTCAGTCGGCGGCGGTTGGCGAGGATGGAGGAGATCTTCTCGGCCAGAATATCGGCGTCGAAAGGTTTGGCGATATAATCGTCTGCTCCTTGATGGAGGCCGTCGATCATGAAGTCCTTACCGCTTTTGGCCGTGAGGAGGATCACGGGAAGCCACGCCGTGTCCTTGTTCTCCTTGATACGGCGGCAGAGCTCGTCTCCCTGAATGCCGGGCATCATGATATCGGAGACGACAATATCGCAGACACCATCACGCAGATAGGCTAAGGCAGCCTCGCCATCAGACGCCGTCACCACGTGATAACGTGGTGAGAAAGCCATGCGCATATATTGACGCAGACTTTCATTGTCATCGACGAAGAGCAGCGTATCCTTCCCCTTTTCCTCTCCCGATGTCTCCGTCGTGGCCTGGTGAGGCGACAGCAGGGGCAATGTCACGGTGAACGTGGTACCACGTCCTTCCTCGCTCGTCCAGGAGAGCTCGCCGCCCAGACGAGAGACGAGTTGGCGCGTGATGCGCAGACCGAGGCCATATCCTTTGCCCTTGTCGGCATTGGAAGCGCGGAAAAAGGAGGAGAACAGTTGGCGGCGGTCCTGACGGGGAATGCCGATGCCCGTGTCGCAGACGGCAAGGGACAGACGGCCGGCTGCTGCCGTCGCTCTGAGCAGGACGGTACCGCCACGGGGCGTATATTTGATGGCATTGGAGATGAGATTCTCGAATACAAGGTCGAGAATGGTCTTGTCGGCCATCAACAGTAGGTCCTCGTCCGGACTTTCCGTCGTCAGTTGGATACCCTTCTCTGAGGCTACCAAGTCAAAGCGATGCTGCTGTTCATGAAGAATGGCAGAGACGCTGAGCAGCTGCGGATGATCCTCGTGGTGCCCGATGTCCGCTTTTTGGAAGTCCAGCAACCCGGAGATCATCGTCATTAGGCGGTTGCCGTTCTCCCGGGCCATTTGCAGAAACTTCCTGCTACGGGCGGAGAGTGTGTCGTCGGCAGCGATATCACGCAAGGGAGCGAGGACGAGGGTCAGCGGTGTACGGATGTTATGAGTTGTATTGATGAAGAAATCGATCTTCTCACGGTCATAGCGCTGGCGCAGTCGACCGCGGTAATAGTCCCAGCCCATATAGACGAGCCATCCTATGAGCAGCAGATAGGCTGTCCAGGCCCATAGCGTGTTCCACCACGGCTCATGGATGGTGATGTGCAGCGTGGCCTCGCCGAGCACCTGCAGACTGCTCTTGCTGACACTCTTCACATGGAGAGTGTAGTCGCCGGGAGGAAGGTTGGCGAAACGGACATCCTGCTGGGGGAAGAGGGCGCTCCACTGGTGGTCATAACCCTCGAGGAAACACTGATATTCTATGTCGTTGCGGCAACGGTAGTTGATACTTTCGAAAGAAACGGTCAGCGTGTTCTCCTGATGGCTGAGCGTAAGTTCATGCCGACGGAACATCGGATAGAACCTTACGCGCCAGGCACTGTCGACAGGGACGCCCTCTACACGGATATCGGTGATACGCAGTGGCGCCTCATAACTGAGGCCAAGGATCTGCCGGGGATTGATGATGACAGCTCCCTGACAACTGCCGAAAGCCAGCCGACCGCCACGGAGATATGCTGCCGCCATACGCTTGTACTCACACTCGAATCCTTTCACATAGTTGACGAGTCCCACCGTACGTCCATGCAGACAGGCGAGACCACGGTCCGTACCCATCCATAACTGATGACGATCATCCCATATCAGGGAACTGACAACATTTGATGGGAGTCCCTGATGGGTCGTAAGATTCTCCACACGACGGGTGGAGGGATGATAGCAGTACAGACCGCCACCATCCGTGGCAATCCATAGGCGGTCAGGACCGTCGAAGGCGAGGGCGTTGACGAAATAGTTGTAGATGGCTCCGGGATATTGTTCGGGATAAAAGAATCGGGTCTGGCGGCCAGTGGTCTCATTGATGCGGTAACAGCCATGGGTTGTACCGACGATGACGGTGCGGTGATCCGGCGGCTCCACCATGCATTGTATCTCCTGTATGGGATATTCTTCCCGACGGGAGCCGGTGACATGGGTCAGCGGACCATCGAGACAACCGATCCACAGTCCACCACGGCTGTCCAGCAAGAGACTGTAGACATAATTAGTCTTCAGGTTTCCTAAAGCGGTGCCATAGATCAGCCGGCCTTCTCCCCCGTTGACGGCATAGACACCATTGCCATAGGTGGCGGCGAGAATGGTGCCCGAAGGCAGGGCACAGAGACTGAGCACTACCTTATTATATAAGGTGTGGGCCCAATGGCCGGTCTTTCCGTCGTAGATGCTGATACCATCATCGGTGGCATACCACAGTCTGCCGTCTGGAGTCATCAGGATATCGTTGACACTGTTGTTGATCAGACTTTGGGAATTGAGATATTCATGACGGACGAAAGAAAAGTCATTGCCCGTGGGACAGGCAAGGTCTATACCACCCGTATAACTGGCAATCCATAGGTTGCCCGTATGGTCCCGGAGGAGACAGTAGACGCCATTGCCCTGAAGACTGTTGTCGGGCCGTCCGTCGGTGTTGAGCAACGGAAGGGCCTTATGGGTTGGGAAATCATAGCTATAGACTCCCGCGCCGTCGATGCCGAAGAGCAGCGTGCGATGGTCCCAGACAATTAGGGCCCGTACCGGCATTTGCGGGACAGCCTCCAAACCGACAACTGGCACCGGCCGGAAGGTATCGCTGCGATAAACCTTCACGCCATCGTGGAACGTACCCAGCCATATCAGATGTCGGGCGCGGTCCTCATACATGGATAGAACGGCGGCGTCGGACGTCACCTTTCTGACTTGGGCTCCTCGGAGGAGATAGACGCCGTCGGCAGCGCCAATGGTCAGGCCCATAGACAGTGACTCCACATCGTAGAGATAATGGCCACGAAGCAATAGCGAGGCTCTTCCTTCCCGACACACACGACAGAGTCCGCGGTCGGTAGCCACCCACAGAGTTCCACGGTGATCGAGGGCTGCGGCATTGACTATCCATGAGCCACCCATAAGACTGGCGAGGTTATATCGGAGTACAAATGTTTCGAGGAAAGGGCTGTAGGTATAAATATGTCCCTTGTTGTCATAGGCATAGAGGTCACCCTGCGGCGTATGGAAGAGACGGATCGTCAGTCCGCTGGCGTCACAATAGCGCAGGCTCTCCGAGAGGCGGTAGTTCTTCACCGTCTGGCCATTATACCGATCCACACCGGCCTTCGTGGCTATCCAAATCGCCCCGTCCCGTCCCTCGACGACGGAATAGGTACGGGCGCTCGACAAGCCCTCAGCAGTGTTGATGTTCGCCGTCATGAATAGACTGCGCCGTAATGTCGCTGTTGATGCCGCCCAGCTCCTTCCCCCGGTCAGAAGGATGAGGAAGACAATATAAAAAAAGATGAATGCCCTACGCACGTTGATTAAGTTTACCGTGCAAAGATACTAAAAAATATAAAAATAGGGGAAATATTGAGATTAAAAAGTTTAATGGAAGTATGCGAATCTCGGAAGACAAAAAACTGTAACGGGGTCTTTATATTATTATTGGCCAGAAAGAGGTCGTTGAATAGCCGGTAAAGGGAAATCCAGATGATTAATTTTTGAAGAAATAAAAAAAAGGATTGCCCTCGTGGACAATCCCCTGATTTATTCTAAGAAAGTTGATATCGTTATGCGACCTCAATCTTCTTGGTCTCTTTCTCTGCCTTATGAGTGCGAGGAAGCGTTACATGCAGCACACCATTCTCAACTTTTGCTGCGATATTGTCTTTCTCAACATCGTCAGGCAGCGAGAGTGCCTGTTCGTAATTGCTGTAGGAGAACTCGCGGCGCAGATAGTGCTCCTTCTTGTTCTCGTCCTTCTTGTTCTCCTTGTGTTCCATCTTGATAATCAGATTACCATCATTGTCAACGTTCACCTTGAAGTCCTCCTTCGTAGTGCCCGGGGCAGCCAACTCTACATCGTAGGCATCGGCATTCTCCTTGACGTTGATAGCGGGCGCCGTAGCGTTCACGCGCGGCATCCAGTTGGTGTTCAACATATCATCGAAATCATTATCCAACCAAGAATTCATACCACTCAACATTGGTAACATCATAAAGCAAACCTCCTAATTATGTTTTAAACCTTTGTTTATCCTCAGCCTGTCCATCGTCCTCCGGACGCCTTGCGTTGTCCTTCGTCCGACTTCCGAACTTCACCCGTGATATTGCAACAAGCGTGCCCACGTGCACAGCCGCCCTCGCGTGTGCCATTTCTGTCTTGTTTTGTCAGCAAAGTATAATTTTTTTTCATTTTGCTGCCAAGAGTGACATATATGAAGAGCTCTTTGATAGCATCCCCACGTGGAGTGAAGGTATGTAAGCGTATCCGCGATGCAGCCTTGTGTGGATCATTTTGATTCATTATCTTTGCGGCGATAAATCAAACCGTAATGTTATGACAGCAGCAGAACGCTATGAACAAGTATGGAATAAGTTCCTTGTGGCATTGAAGAAGG
>JAQXXT010000099.1 GCA_029226205.1 Prevotellaceae bacterium | reverse complement strand
GGCAATGGGGGTGTGATTGTGCCGCGAGCGGGACTCGAACCCGCACAGCCATTACTGGCCAAGGGATTTTAAGTCCCTCGTGTCTACCATTCCACCATCACGGCAATCCAGTTGCAAAGGTAAGACAAAAATATGACATCCCATAGAGATTTAATTTTCTTTAACGCCTAAACGTCACAATTGTTACCATTCCACCTCAATTTCATTCCGTATCTTTGCACCGTCAAAACGAATTAAATCTGCCACCGTAGGGTGCGGCCCTTGTGGCCGCCCTAACCGGGAATCGTGGCGTTAGGGCGCCCACAAGGGGTGCCCCTACGGAGCGAAACGGTCCCTTCGTAGGGTGCGGCCCTTGTGGCCGTCCTAATGGCACATGTGGCCGTCCTAACACCATATGGCCCGGAACGTGATGGATCGTGTCGTCCCGGTTAGGGCGCCCACAAGGGGTGCCCCTACGAAGGATCGAGGGTGCCCACAAGGGGTTAGGGCGCCCACAAGGGGTGCCCCAACGAGGGAAGAATATAAATCAACAACGAACAATATTATACAATTATGGAAAATCAGATGTTTTGCTTCCAGTGTCAGGAGACCGCAAAGGGTACAGGCTGTACCGTTCGCGGCGTGTGTGGTAAACTGCCGGAGACGTCCCGTTGGATGGACCTCCTGCTGAGTGTCGTACGTGGTATCGGTACCATCGGACATTATCTCGATGACCGGAATGTCAGCTATGACCGTCAGAAGGTCGGTGACTTCATCGTCGATGCCCTCTTCGCCACCATTACCAATGCCAACTTCGACGACCAGGCCTTATTAAATAAGGTGGACCGTGGCATCGAACTGAAGAAGGCCCTGCTGCAGACGGCCTTCGAGCATGACGTGATCCTCCCCGCTTACCAGGAGGTGAAATGGGGCGGTGAGAAAGCCGACTATGTCGATGAGGGTAACCGTGAGACGGTACTCCGCAACACCGATCCCGACCAGCGCAGTCTGAAGGAGCTCACCGTCCTCGGTCTGAAGGGTATGGCAGCCTACTATGAGCATGCCGCACGCCTCGGCGAGCGTAACGAGGATATCATCCGTTTCATGATGAAGGCCCTCGCCACGGTCTCTGATCCCGACGCTGACCAGCAGACTCTGCTCAATACGGTACTCGAGACGGGTAAGTATGGCGTTGACGTCATGGCACTCCTCGACAAGGCCAACACCGGCGCCTACGGCAACCCCGAGATCACGAAGGTGAACATCGGCGTCGGCAAGCGCCCGGGTATCCTCGTCAGTGGTCATGACCTCCACGACCTCGAGGACCTGCTGAAGCAGACGGAGGGTACGGGCATTGATGTCTACACCCACGGTGAGATGCTGCCGGCACACTACTATCCGCAGCTGAAGAAATACAAGCATCTGGTGGGCAACTACGGTAACGCCTGGTGGAAGCAGCGTGAGGAGTTTGAGACCTTCAACGGTCCTATCGTCTTCACCACCAACTGTATCGTACCGCCGACACCGAAGGCAACCTATAAGGACCGTGTCTTCACGACCAACTCCACGGGATTCCCCGGATGGAAGCACATCGAGGAGAAGAACGGCCATAAGGACTTCTCTGAGGTCATCGAGATGGCTAAGCACTGCCAGGCTCCTACGGAGATCGAGCACGGTGAGATCATCGGTGGTTTCGCGCATGCTCAGGTCTTCGCCCTCGCCGACAAGATCGTGGAGGCCGTGAAGAGTGGCGCCATCAAGAAGTTCGTCGTCATGGGTGGTTGTGACGGTCGAATGAAGAGCCGTAACTACTATGCTGACTTCGCCAAGGCCCTGCCGAAGGATGTCGTCATCCTCACCAGTGGTTGCGCGAAATACAAGTACAACAAGCTCGGCCTGGGCGATATCAACGGTATCCCCCGTGTCCTCGATGCCGGTCAGTGCAATGACTCCTACAGCTGGGCCGTCGTAGCCCTGAAGCTGAAGGAGATCTTCGGTGCCAACGACATCAACGACCTGCCGATCTTCTTCAATATCGCGTGGTATGAGCAGAAGGCCGTCATCGTCCTCCTGGCCCTCCTGAGCCTCGGCGTGAAGAATATTCATATCGGTCCTACGCTCCCCGCCTTCGTCTCAGAGGGTGTGCTGAAGGTGCTCGTTGACAACTTCGGCCTCGGCACGATCTCTACCGTCGAGGAGGATATTGAAAAGTATATCTAAAGCCTGATTGATCCTTTGTAGGTGGCCGCAACATGGCGGCCACCTACAAATTCCGTAAGGAAACCCCTGTAAGGGGAATGGGGAAATGATTTTTCGTAATATATGTTAAATGTATGTGATATTTCTTGGAGAGTCAGCTAAAATGTTGTACTTTTGCACTCGCTTTCCAATTCGTCGGCATAGCTCAGTTGGTTAGAGTATCACCTTGACATGGTGGGGGTCCTTGGTCCGAATCCAAGTGTCGACACAAAAATCCAATTGCTTCCCCGCAGTTGGATTTTTTTTCGTTTCTGGTGGAACGTAATAAATCATGTTCTTACGATATTACTTCAAAAAAAATTCATTACCTTTGCATCGAGAAAGAAATTAAGCTATGAAATCGATTAAGGAACTCTATCGCATTGGGCGCGGTCCATCATCTTCGCATACGATGGGCCCGCAGAAAGCGGCACAGATATTTGCCAAACGACATCCCGACGCACAACGCTTTGAGGTGACACTCTATGGCTCTCTGGCGGCAACGGGAAAGGGCCACATGACAGACCAGGCCATCCTCGATGTCCTGCAGCCCGTGGCACTGACGAAGATCCTCTGGCGCCCGAAGATTTTCCTGCCGTTCCATCCCAACGGCATGAAATTCACGGCCTTTGATGCCGATGACAATCCCGTGGATGAATGGACGGTATACAGTATCGGTGGCGGTGCCCTCTCGGAAGGGAAAGGCGCTGACGACTTCTTCAAACAGAAAGAGGTCTACAAGATGCACACGCTCACGGAGATCCAGAAATGGTGTGAGGAGACGGGACGTGACTACTGGGAATATGTGGAACAGTGTGAAGGCAAGGACATCTGGGATTTCCTCGATAAGGTATGGATCTATATGAAGGATGCCGTGAAGCGCGGGATATCCCATGAGGGACGACTGCCGGGACCGCTGAACCTGCGGCGGAAGGCCCCGTCGTATTTCGTCAAGGCCGAGAGCTTCCGGAAGGAGTTGCAGGGCCGTTCCCTCGTCTTCGCCTATGCCCTCGCCGTGAGTGAGGAGAATGCCAGTGGCGGCACGATCGTCACGGCTCCCACCTGTGGCGCCTGTGGCGTCATCCCCGGCGTGCTCTATCATCTGGAGAGCCGTTTCGATTTCAACGAGACAAAGATCCTCCATGCCCTGGCCACAGCGGCCCTCTTCGGTAATGTCGTGAAGACGAACGCGTCGATCTCCGGCGCGGAGGTAGGCTGTCAGGGTGAGGTCGGCGTGGCCTGCGCCATGGCTGCCGCAGCGTCCTGTCAGCTCTTCGGTGGTACGCCGGCACAGATAGAATATGCCGCGGAGATGGGACTGGAACATCACCTCGGCATGACATGCGATCCCGTCTGCGGACTCGTACAGATTCCGTGTATCGAGCGTAACGCCTTCGCTGCCGCCCGGGCCCTGGATGCCGAACTCTATGCCATGCTCGGTGACGGCCGTCATCAGGTGAGCTTCGACCGTGTCGTCAGGGTCATGCAGCAGACGGGCCATGATCTCCCGTCGCTCTACAAGGAGACTTCGGAGGGTGGCCTGGCGGCAACGTAAACAACGGAGAGTGGACAATGGATAATGGGTCGATAAACAAAATTTAAAAGGAAATATTTGCGGGATTGGAAATAAAGTCCTATCTTTGCAGACGAAGAAATAAAATAATAACATTGCAGAACAAGAATTGAGGGTTCCGGCATCTTCAGGACAGATGATGCCGGAATCCTTAGTTTTTTGTCGTCTGCGTAGCTAAACAATAATAAAAAAAAGAAGAAAAATTATGGCTTACATGTCACAAGAAGGCTACGACAAGCTCGTGGCTGAACTCAAACATTTGGAATCCGTAGAGCGTCCGAAGGCCTCCGCTGCCATCGCTGAGGCTGTCGATAAGGGCGATCTGAGTGAGAACTCTGAGTATGATGCTGCCAAGGAGTTCCAGCAGCACCTCGAGGCAAAGATCAACGACCTGAAAATGACGATCATGAATGCCAAGATCGTCGATACCAGTCGTCTGAGCGCTGATGCCGTACAGATCCTCTCTACCGTGGAACTGACGAATATGGCCACGAAGAAGAAAATGAAGTATACCATCGTTTCCGAGAAAGAGGCTAACCTCCGCGAGGGTAAGATCTCCATCAAGACGCCTATCGCACAGGGTCTGCTCAACAAGAAGGTCGGTGATATCGCTGAGGTGAAGGTGCCGCGCGGCATCATGAAACTGCGCGTCGACAAGATCTCCGTCGGCGCCTAATTCCCACCGTAGGGTGCGGCCCTTGTGGCCGTCCTAACTGGGAATTGTGGCGTTAGGGCGCCCACAAGGGGTGCCCCTACGGTGGCAGATTCCCTCTCGTAGGGTGCGGCCCTTGTGGCCGTCCTAACCGGGAATCGTGATCATTAGGGCGCCCACAAGGGGTGCCCCTACGGAGGCAGATATATTATGGAATCATTCTCATTACAACAACATCTCGATAAAATTTACAGCCGGTTCCCGGAGAACACGCCGCAGCCCCTCATCGGCATCACGGCCAACTACCAGGAGAACGACGACACCGTGCGTGCCGTCTACAGCCGTCAGGTCATCAAGGCCGGCGGCGTCCCCGTCATCATCCCCGCCGTGACCGATGTCAACGCCATTATCGGCACCCTCGACCGCCTCGACGCGATCATCTTCACCGGTGGCGCCGACCACAACCCCCTGTGGTATGGCCAGGAGCCCGTCCCCGGACTCCATCATATCAACCGGCAGCGCGACCTCTCCGAACTCCTCCTGTGCCGTCTCGCCTACGACCGTCAGCTGCCGATCCTCGGCACCTGCCGTGGCCTCCAGACCCTCGTCATCGCCCTCGGCGGTACGATCACGCAGGACCTCCATACCACCGTCAAGCACTCCCAGGATGCCGACAACAGTGAGCCGACACACAGCGTGTCGATCATCGAGGGCAGTGTCCTCCATCAGCTCTATGGACCCCATGCCTTCGTCAACTCGTTCCACCACCAGGCCGTCAGCGACCCCGGCCGACTGTTGCGCGTCACCGCCACAGCCCCCGATGAGGTCATCGAAGCCGTGGAGAGCACCGAACTGAAGCCGATCGTCGGCGTACAGTGGCATCCTGAATGGCTCGGCGACGACGGACAGCCGTTGTTCCGCTGGCTCGTCGGCGAGGCCCGCCTGTTCCATCACTGCAAGCGCCTGCACCATACCATCCTCACCCTCGACAGTCACTGTGACACCCCGATGTTCTTCCCCCAGGGCGTTGACTTCAGTCACCGTGACAGCCGGATCCTCTACGACCTCGAGAAGATGACGGAGGGCCGCACGCAGGCCGTCACGATGGTCAGCTACCTCCCGCAGCCCTCCTTCGGCGAGTCCTTCTCCTCGAAGATCGACCTCGCGGGCATCGCCGCCCACAACCCCCTTCTGGCGTCCCGTTACGGCTTCCGTGAGCCCCCTTACAGCCTCACGCCGACCGACTATGCCGACCTCATCTTCGACAAGATCGAGCAGATCGTCAATGCCAACAGCAAGTACCTCTCCATCGCCCGTACGCCCTCTGACCTCTACGAGGACAAGCGTCACGGCCGCAAGAGCATCATGCTCGGCATCGAGAACGGTCTGGCATTGAATCATGACATCAAGAACGTGAAGCATTTCGCCCAGCGTGGCATCGTCTATATCACCCTCTGTCATAACGGCGACAACGACCTCTGTGACTCCGCGCGCGGCTGCAACACCCATAACGGCGTCAGCGCCTTCGGAAGGGAGGCCATCGCCGAGATGAACCGCCAGGGCATCATGGTCGACCTCAGCCATGCCGCCGAGAAGAGTTTCTACGACGCCCTCGAGCTCAGCAAGACACCGATCGTCTGCAGCCATTCCAACTGCCGTGCCCTCTGCGACGTGCCGCGGAACCTCACCGACGACCAGATGCGCGCCCTCGCCGAGCGTGGCGGCGTCATGCAGATCACCCTCTACCACGGCTTCCTGCGCAAGGACGGCGAGGCGACGATCGCTGATGCCATGGAGCATCTCAACCATGCCGTGGAGGTCATGGGTATCGACCATGTCGGCCTCGGCACCGACTTCGACGGTGACGGCGGTGTCACGGGCATCAAGGATGCCAGTGAACTGATCAATTTCACGCGCCACCTGCTGTTGCGGAAATACAGTGACAGCGATATCGAGAAGATCTGGGGACAGAACTGGCTCCGGGTCATGACTATTGCGCAAACGCACAAACAATGAAAAGAAAAGTTATTATCGTGACCGTACTTGCTGCAGCCGCCATCGGCTGCGCCCTTTATTTCTCCGGCGTCTTCGCTCCGAAGACTGCCGATACCGATGATGCCGACGAGGCCGACGAGGCCGTCGCCGTGAAGCCCGTCGGACCGTCGTTCAATGCTGACAGCGCCTATGCCTATGCCGCACGGCAGTGTGACTTCGGACCGCGTGTGATGAACTCTGAGGCCCACGACCGCTGTGCCGCCTGGATCGCCGGCAAGTTCCGCAGCCTCGGATGTACCGTCGAGGAGCAGAAGACCAATGTCACGGGATATGACGGCACGAGTCTGCGGTGTGAGAATATCATCGCCCATGTCAACCCGCAGGCCACGACACGCATCCTCCTCTGTGCCCATTATGACTCCCGTCCCTGGGCCGACAACGACCCCGACAGCCTGAACTGGCATAAGCCCGTCATGGCCGCCAACGATGGCGCCAGCGGCATCGCCGTCATGCTCGAGATCGCCCGACTGCTGAAGGCAAAGCCCCTCGCCAACATCGGTGTCGACCTCGTCTGTTTCGATGCCGAGGACTGGGGCACGCCACAGTGGGCCGGTGTCGCTGACAAGGAGGATACATGGGCTCTCGGTGCGCAGTACTGGGCAGCGCATATCCCGCAGGGCTACGGACCACGCTACGGCATCCTCCTCGACATGGTCGGCGGAGAGGGCTCCCGCTTCTACCAGGAAGTCATGTCGAAGCAGTTCGCCCCCGCCATTGTCAAGAAGGTGTGGCGCGCGGCAGCGCAGTGTGGCATGTCGGCCTATTTCCCGAAGGATGAGGGCGGCGCCATCACCGACGACCATATCCCCGTCAACCAGGTGGCGCATATCCCCACCATCGACATCATCCCCTATTTCCCCGACTGTCAGCAGTCGTCCTTCGGACCGACATGGCATACCGTCTCCGACACCATGGACCATATCGACAAGCAGGTCCTCAAGGCCGTCGGACAGACCATCGTACAGGTCCTGTATAGCGAGTAGGGACATGATTCATCATGTTCTGCCAAATTCACCATCTTCCTTGCGTGGCCGTGACATAGCGGCCACCTACAAAAAGGATCTATAAATGGAACAAGTTAAAAAAGGTAGCATAAAGGTTCACTCCCTCATTTTCAACAGCCTTCTTACACTTTCTTGATTTTCGGTTCTGGAAAGAAAAAACAGTAATATCGACTTCGCAAGTCGAAAAATCGAGTTTTCGATGCTGTCTATATTGCAGAATTTTGTAAACAACGTGTTTACAAAATTCTGCTTGTTGTTAATGACCCGTAAATGACTTGCCTACGATCTTCTAATTGCATAAAAAGATGCATAACCATAAAAAATAATAGCCTTTCTCGCATAAATATCCGAGCAATTATGCAGAATAAAACTGTATTTTATGATTACGTTTTGTATCTACTTGATATATAGGTATTTATAAATCGTTTCCGATATTAGCGTATTTGCGTCCAGTAAGCCTACTATTTAATTTTGCTCTCAGGAATAACACATTTTGAGCTGCAAAAAAGAGGAAGTGAAGCATGGCACTAGGAGGGACGGCCCTTATGGCGGCTCGTCAGCGGAATGCCGAATGTTTCACATCGCCTTTCGGAATGCCCTATCGGGCATCGGGCCGCCACAAGGGGCGGCCCCTGCAATGGGGATTACATTACTACAAAGAGAATCTTTTTGCCATATTCAAAATCTTAAGTTGCTCTCAAATTCGGAGGCGGAGTTCTAACTCCAGAGCAGACTGGCAGCTGCTGTTGATCTGTTGATTACCCGATGAGATCTTGCTACGGTCGAAATATTTGAGAAGACTGAAGCGCAGGGAAGCTTGCAGACAATCTACGGGATGGGCTTGAAGGAGCATGATGGTACGAAGGCCACGGCCGCTGAAACAGGGATAAGAGAGCATGCCGCGCAGTTGAGGTTCTGCTCCATAGACACGGCTATTATAGTCATCGGTAGCGAAATAGCCTATCTGACTCCGTATCTTTATCCAGTGATACTGCCATCCGGCCAGTTGAGAGATCATCCAACCGGTGCTATTGCTTGTGAAGTGGTCATATACGCCATCGGCCTGTGTACGCAGATACCATGCCCCGGAGGTCCATGCCGCCATCAGTCTCAACCGCTGTATGGTGGCGTAGTCAGTATGCTTCTCCCCATTGTTCAATTTCCGTTCCCTTGCCTTGTCTTGTAAACGGTAGCGGAGACCGAAAGTCCAAGCCCGAAGGGTGTATACCATATTCAATTGATGATCCCATGCGTGAGTCTGCTTGTCGAGGTGATACCGATACCATGGGAAATAGGCATAGTCACTGTACCAGTTAATGGATAGATGGGATAGTGGCGTCCATGTGGCACCGATATATATGCCACTCTCGTTCTGTACTTTTCTCCCTTCTGCGAAACTATTGCCGAAAAGGCTGTAGAACTTATAGCTGTAGAAACGCTGTAGGGCAATGACGCTGAGTTCTGATGAGAGCATATAACTGATACTGTTCACAGTAGCAATCTGATGGCAATTACCTGTTGCTGTTTCTCCTTGGATGTTCAGTCGGCGGCTGAGGTAACCATAGTCAATACTCATATTCCAGAATCGACTGCCTGTTGGGTTGTAGCGGCGATAGTCCTGTCCGAAGTTTTGTATGAACGGTTTGTCGTAGGATACATAATATCCCGTTATACCGGCGTGCCAGCCCTGGTGAAAGAAATTCAGATTTCCACCGGCGAGGAATTCTGAACAGTTGTTCTTTTTCTCCAGTTCTGTAGTCGTACGATGATAACCAGTGCGGATGATGGTCTTGATGCTATCGTCTTTCAGAGTAGCATCACGGTAACGCCAAGAGACGAAGGTGCTAAGAGTAAGTCCTAATGGCAGTTGGATACTCGCTGCGGCTCCTTGTAGATAACTTGCTTCGTAGCGTGACGAGTGGGCACGGATGGCATTACTGTTACGTCCAAGAGTCTCGAGGGTAGCTGTTTTACCTAGGGAAAAATCATTATTAAGAATGAGGCCCATACCGAAATGCAGTCGGTAACGTCCTAAGGTGAGGTTATTAATTCTTCCAATATTGCGCAACTGTAGATAGAAGGTATAATAATCATAGCCTTTTCCGTTCTTATTTTTAAAGAAAGGTTCTCCGGCATCTTGTGATCCGAGGAAGCCAAACTTTACCTCATTCCCATAATGATATTGGTAGCCGAGCCAGTGCTTGTATCGGGAACCGAGGTAGGCACCGTCGTAGCCTTTTCTTTTATAGAAAGGTATATGGACATATCCCGCTACTTCTTGTTTTCCATATGTCCACAACTTCTTCCAAGAGAGTTTCTGCTCTTCATTTGTATTTCCGACGTAGACGAAATAGCGTAGAAGCTTGATCTGATAGTAGTCAAGGGAAGGAATCATCTTCAGTTCACTGAGGGACTTCATGCCACCGTAATGGTAGAGATATTCCTCGATATCCATGATCTGTTGACTGGTGAGAAAGGGAAGTTGCTGTAGATCTTCACGACTGGCGTGATTGATGTCTATAGGATTCTGTGCCAACTCTTCAAGAACGTCGGCGTAATCTTCCCAATGGGTAGACTCAAAATCTTCCTCATCGCTGAGCGCCTCCAAATCGGCGTCCCAGGGATGTGTCATCTGTGCCATACAGAGACAAGGAATGCAGAGGAATAATAGACTGATGAGGTTTCGCATATCATTTTATTTTGGTTAGCTACCAGTATTGAATTCTTCATGACAAAGATAGGAAAAAGATAAGTAGGTTGCAAATATTTAACAGACTTTTATTTTTTAGCGATGTTCACCAGCTATGCCAATGACTAGGACACTGATTTTTATATCACCGGCAGCCACGAGGACGCTGCCACATGAACGGATTGTAGCACCGGTGGTACAGACATCATCAATGAGCAGAATATGTTTGCCATGGACAGCGACGGGATCTACGAGCTCATACTGCCCTTCCACATTCCTTCGGCGGCTTGTGCGGTCGAGTTTTGTTTGGGAACGTTTGAAACTCCGTCTTTTGACAGCTTGGTCATTGACGGGAATGCCTGTAATCGCACTGACGCCACGGGCAATGCGTTCACTTTGGTTGTATCCACGCTGTCGTTGTCTTTTCTTTGCGATGGGGATAGGGATGATAACATCGATACCTTCGAAGAATCCTGTAGGCTGCAGCCAGCGGGCAGCGATGAGTCCGAGGGTTTCCGCCGCCTCCGGTCTAAAGAAGTATTTCGCCTGTAGGATAGGGTAAGTCGTGTTCGCTTTCGCCTTGTAGTGCCACAGCGCCACGGCGCGCTCTATGGGCAGGAGGTGCCAGAAGCGTTTGGCGAGGTCGTTGTCGTAAGGGTGTCGGGGATGATCGGTCCAGGGCATGTGCAACAGGCAGGAGGTACAGATGAGCTGCTCGCTGACGGCGAGGCGTCGTCCGCAGACGGCGCAGGGCCGTGGCGCGATGAGGTCGAGGAGACGAAGGAGGATGCTCATTGGTCGAGGGCCTCCTGCGCCTGGTCATAGGAGAAGCCCCGTGTCATGGCGAAGCGGATGAGCTTCATCCTCCGCTCGTAGTCGTCCTTGGCATTGACGGAGCGTGCTTTCTGTCGGAGGATGGGCACGAGGGTCTCGAGCCACTGGCTGTCGGTGACTTCCCGGAAGAGGGGATCGGAGATGGCGTGCGGGATTCCCTTGAGATAGAGCGCCTGTTCGATCTTCCGCTGTCCCCATCCGTTGTATACTCGCTTGTCCTCGATGAAGGCCCGGCAGAAGCGGGTGTCATCGACATACTGTTCCTCATGGAGATAGTTGAGGATCCGCTCGATGGCATCATCGGGGAGATTCCATCGCCGCAGCTTGTCCTCCATCTCACGGGTGGAATGCTCGGCGGCGGCACAGAGTTTGGTGAGGGCGGCGAGGGCCTGCTCCTCCGTTTTTTGGTGTTGCATCATTAATTATTTTGTTGGGGGCGTTTCCCATATATATACCGGTCTTTGCCGAAGTCATCCTTCAGGAGGACGGGCCGGAAGCCCTCGTGCTCCATCATGGCCATGAGGTCGTGGGCGAAACGGGGATTGATCTCGAAACGCAGTTCTCCATTCTTCCTCAGGGCGTGACGGGCATAACGGGTGATGGCACGGTAGAACAGCAGGGGATCATCATCGGGGACGAAGAGGGCCCGGGCAGGCTCATGGTCGAGGACGATGGGTGACATGTCCTTGGCTTCCTCCTCGGCGATATACGGTGGGTTGCTGACGATGAGGTCCCAACAGTCATGATCGTCGGGAGGCGTGAGGGCATCCTGCAGGCGGAAGTCAACGGTGGCGCCGAGGGCCTCCGCATTCTCCCGTGCGACGGCGAGGGTGGCGGGGACGATGTCCCAAGCCGTGACGGTGGCGCCGGGAAGGTCGAGGGCGAGGGTGATGGCGAGGCAGCCCGTGCCCGTGCCGATATCGAGACACCGTAGGGGCACCCCTTGTGGGCGCCCTAATTGCAACGATTCCCGGTTAGGACGGCCACCCTGCCTCCGTAGGGGCACCCCTTGTGGGTGCCCTAATTGCGAAGATTCCCGGTTAGGACGACCACAAGGGCCGCACCCTACGGTGGGATCGGTTTCCCGGTTAGGACGGCCACCCTGCCTCCGTAGGGGCACCCCTTGTGGGTGCCCTAATTGCGAAGATTCCCGGTTAGGACGACCACAAGGGCCG
>JAQXXT010000098.1 GCA_029226205.1 Prevotellaceae bacterium | reverse complement strand
GAGGGAAAGCCCCCTACCCCTCCCCGTTGGGGAGGGGTAGGGGGGGTGAGGCTTTAGAATTGATTCTCCACAATATCCGTCAGCACATCCTTCATATCGAGTTTGGCGGCACGGGCCTGCTGAGGGATGAAACTCGTCTTCGTCATACCCGGTGTGGTATTGATCTCGAGCATGTTGATCTCGTCGTTGCCATCCTTGTCCTTGGAGATGATATAATCGATGCGGATAATACCATTAGCATGGAGGATGTCATAGATTTTGCTCGTCTCCTCGGCGACGCGCTTAGCTGTCTCGTCAGAGAGGCGTGCCGGCGTGATCTCCTTCACCTGACCATTGTATTTGGCGTCATAATCGTAGAACTCATTCTCGGATACGACCTCCGTAGCGGGGAAGATAACGGTCTTCTCACGCGTTTTATAGATACCCTGAGAGATCTCCATACCATCGAGGAAGCCCTCTACCATCACCTCATTGCCTTCCATGAAAGCCACACGGAGAGCCGGAGCAAGCTGGTCAGCATTCTTCACCTTGCTCACGCCGAAGCTCGAGCCGTCACTGGCAGGCTTCACGAAGCACGGCATACCGAGGCGCTTGGCAATGGCATCAGCATCATACTTATCCCCACGGCGCAGGAGGATGGAGTCAGCGACACGCACGCCATAGCCACGAAGATAATTGTTGAGGACGAACTTATCGAAGGTCATGGCCTCCACGAGGACACCACTGGTGGAGTACGGCATATGGATGAGGTCGAAATAACCCTGCATCACACCATTCTCTCCCGGCTGGCCATGGATGGTGATATAACAATAGTCGAAATAGACGGGCTTGCCGGCCTCATCCTTGAAGGAGAAGTCGTTCTTGTCAATCTCAGCGATATTCCCATCACCGAGGTCCACATGCCAGTCCGTTCCTTTGACGTCGACGATATACACGTTATACCGTTCCTTGTCGAAGAAAGAATACAGTCCCTGAGCAGAACGCAGGGACACGTCATGTTCAGAAGAATCACCACCACAGACGATGGCGATATTTCTTTTTGTCGTTTCCATTTCTATATAATAGTCTTTAATCAATATTCCCAATTAGGACAGGCCTCCCCTTCCTTCGCCGTACCCTCAATCCTCTGCAGGGGCCGTCCCTTGTGGCGGCCCGATGCCGGTACGGCATTCCGAACTGCATGATGGATCATTCGGCGTTCCGCCGACGGGCCGCCACAAGGGACGGCCCCTGCAAAGGGATCCATTATTCAAACGTGTCGCGCTTGGTGCCTTGGATGAAATGGCGCCAACGGTCGATGAGCTGTCGGAAATCATCGGGCCACTCACTCGTAAAATCCATCTGTTCGCCCGTACGGGGATGCTTGAAACCGAGCGTGCGGGCATGGAGGGCCTGACGGGGACAGACTTTGAAACAGTTCTCCACGAAGGCCTTGTAACTGCTGCTGCGCTGACCGCGGAGGATCTCACAGCCACCATACGTCTCATCGCCGAAGAGCGGATGACCGATACTCTTCATGTGGGCGCGTATCTGATGCGTACGACCTGTCTCAAGGACACACTCCACGAGGGTCGTATAACCGAAGCGCTCAAGGACACGCCAGTGGGTCACGGCCTCCTTGCCAATACCACTGTCAGGAGCGAAGACCTTCATACGCAGCCGGTCCTTCGGATCGCGGGCGATATTCCCCTCAATACGTCCCTCGTCCTCCGTGAAATTTCCCCATACGAGGGCGTTGTATTTCCGGTGGGTGGTATGATAGAAGAACTGTTTGCCGAGGGCTGTCTTCGCGTCTGCCGTCTTGGCGATGACGAGGAGTCCACTTGTATCCTTATCTATACGATGTACGAGACCGACATCGGGATCATTGGGATCGAACGACTTCAGATCACGGAGATAATAAGCCAGGGCGTTGAGCAGCGTACCCGTAAAATTCCCCGCACCGGGATGGACTACCATCCCCGCCGGCTTGTTGACCACCATCAAGTCATCATCCTCATAGACGATATTGAGGGGGATATCCTCTGCTACGATACTCGTGTCGTGCTTCGGACGGTCGAGCATGAGACGGATGACATCACCGGGACGTACCTTATAATTACTCTTCACAGGCGCGTCATTGACGAAGATACAACCATTGTCGGCAGCCGTCTGGATACGGTTGCGACTCTGGTAGGGATTCTTCTCCGCCAGGAACTTATCGATCCTCACCGGTGCCTGTCCGGCATCGACGACGATACGCCAGTGTTCGTATTTCTCGTTGTCTTCTTCCATTATAAACTATTTCTCGATCCTCCGTGGGGGCGGCCCTTGTGGCCGTCCTAACCGGGGATATGTATGGACATGATACATCATATCG
>JAQXXT010000097.1 GCA_029226205.1 Prevotellaceae bacterium | reverse complement strand
AACGCCACGAAAGACATATTCCCGGTTAGGACGGCCACAAGGGCCGTCCCTACGGTGGTAGAACACAATATTTTACATGATTTATCCCAAGAATTTTGAACAGAAAATCGGATTCTCCGAAGTCAGACGGATGCTGGCAGACCACTGCCTCTCCACCCTCGGCAAGGAAGAAGCCGACAAGATAACCTTCCTTACGGATGCCGTTGCCATTCGCGAGTGTCTGCAACAGACACGCGAGTTCCGCCATCTGCTGGAAGAGACGGAAGATTTCCCGTTGAACTTCTTCTATGACATGCGTACCGCCGTGACCCGTATCCGTATCGAGAACACCCATCTCGAGGAGGAGGAGCTCTTCAACCTCCGCCGTTCCCTCGACACGATCAATCAGATCGTCACCATCCTCAACAAACCTATAGAGGATATCCCCGAGGAAGGAGACGACGAGGATACGACCGGGACTGAAGGCGGACAAACAGCGCAGACTGCCGCCGTCGTTGCCGCCCTCAGAGACAGCAACTATCCCTACCCTGCCCTGCACCGTCTCGCCGATGGTGTGGCGACCTTCCCCAATCTTATCCAGCGTATCGATCAGATTCTCGACCGTTTCGGCCATCTTCGCGACACGGCTTCCCCTGAGTTGCTCAGACTGCGCCGTGAGTTGCAACGTGCGGAAGGGTCTATCTCCCGAACACTCTATAGCATCCTCCACAGTGCCCAGAGCGAGGGCCTCGTCGATAAGGATGTCACGCCCGCCGTCCGTGACGGCCGCCTCGTCCTGCCGATCAACCCGGCTGTAAAACGTAAGATTAAAGGTATCGTCCATGACGAGAGTGCCACGGGAAAGACAATCTTTGTCGAGCCCGAGGAAGTTGTGGAAGCCAACAACCATATCCGTGAACTGGAGAGTCTGGAACGTCAGGAAGTCATCCGTATCCTTACGGAGATCACGAAGAAAATCCGGCCTTACACGCGGGAACTCCTCGACAGCTATCATTTCCTCGCACAGGTCGACCTCGTCCATGCCCGTACGGCCCTTGCCCGGCAGATGCGCGCCATTGAACCCGAAGTTGCCGATCATCCCCTCATCGACTGGGGCGCGGCGCGCCATCCCCTCCTTGAGCGTGTCGTAGAGCGGATCGTGCCCCTTGACATCACGCTCACGCCCGAGAAACATATCCTCATCATCTCCGGTCCTAATGCCGGTGGAAAATCTGTCTGTCTGAAGACCGTAGGACTGCTGCAGTATATGCTGCAATGCGGACTGAGCATCCCCGTCAGCGAGACCTCCAAGACCGGTATCTTCCATGACATCATGATCGACATCGGCGACGAACAGAGTCTGGAGAATGACCTCTCGACCTATTCGTCTCACCTGTTGAACATGAAGAATATGATGAAGCAGGCCTCGCCGCATACGCTCATCCTCATCGATGAGTTCGGTACGGGAACGGAACCGCAGATCGGTGGCGCCATCGCCGAGAGCGTCCTCGACAAGTTCTGTCAGAAAGGCGCCTGGGGCGTGATCACGACACATTATCAGAATCTGAAACATTTCGCCGACAGTCATGCGGGCGTCGTTAACGGTGCCATGCTCTACGACCGCCATGAGATGCGGCCGCTGTTTCAGTTGGCTATCGGCCGTCCCGGCAGTTCCTTCGCCATCGAGATAGCACGGAAGATCGGCCTTCCCGAGGATGTAATCCAGGAAGCCTCGGAGATTGTCGGCAGCGACTATATCCAGAGCGACAAATACCTCCAGGATATCGTCCGCGATAAGCGTTACTGGGAGAACAAGCGACAAACGATCCACCAGCGTGAGAAAGAGCTCGAGAAAACCATGGACCGCTATGAGAATGGCCTTCAGGAAGTAGAGGCTGAACGGAAGGAGATCCTCCGCAAAGCCAAGGAAGAAGCCCAGGCTCTGCTCCAGGAAAGTAACCGCCGCATAGAGAATACCATCCGTGAGATTCGCGAGTCTCAGGCTGAGAAAGCGGAGACGAAACGCATCCGTCAGGAGTTGAAAGAGTTCTCTGAAGGAGTTGATGACATTGATACAAAAGCCAAGGATGACGCTATCAGCAAGAAGATCGAACAGATCAAGCAGCGCAAGGAACGTCATGAGCGTCACCAGGCTGAGAAAGCGAAACGTCAGGAAAAGGCCGCTGCCTCTCTCCGTCAGGCGGTTAACCACCAGATACCGCAGGGAAATCTGCAACCCGGCGATCATGTCCGCATGAAAGGCACGACCTCTGTTGGAACGCTCGAGAGTATCGACGGCAAGACGGCCCTTGTCGTCTTCGGTGACATGAAGACGAAGGTGAAGCTCGACCGCCTCGAACGTGCTTCGGCAGATACGGAACAGAAAGTGACGAAAGGCGATGCTATGGCTGAGCGTATCAGCAGCTATCAGATTAGTCAAGCCACGCGAAAGACAATCGACGACCACAAGACAAACTTCCATCAGGATCTCGACGTCAGAGGTATGCGCGGCGATGAGGCGCTCAATGCCGTACAGTACTTCATTGACGATGCCATCCTCGTTGGTATGCCGCGTGTACGTATCCTCCATGGCAAGGGCAACGGCATCCTTCGTCAGCTTATCCGTCAGTATCTTGCCACCGTACCCAATGTGACGCATTTCGGCGATGAGCATGTACAGTTTGGTGGTGCCGGTATCACAGTTGTCGACATCGGCTAAAAAATAATTAGGAAAAAATTTTGCTGTTTCCGAAAAAAGCAGTACCTTTGCAACCGCTTTTCGAAAGAAACAGCATACACGGGCAAGTCTCTTACGGCCAGCTCCCTCGGAATCCCCCAGGATGGGAACATAGCAAGGGTACTTGGTTGTAGCGGCGCGATAAGAATCGCTTGCCCACCCGCCTCTTTAGCTCAGTTGGCCAGAGCACGTGATTTGTAATCTCGGGGTCGTTGGTTCGAATCCGACAAGAGGCTCAAGAAAGCAGATATTCACAAGGGTATCTGCTTTTTTTGTGTCCCTATGTTTGGGCGGCCACAAGGGTCGCTCCTACTAAGGAAAAACATCTATGTTATTTACACTTTGTATCTATATTATTTACGACTCGTATCTATATTATTTACGACTCGTATCTATGTTATTTACGACTCGTAAACAACGTAGATAATTTTTTATCTACGTGAGATAATTTTCTATCTCACATAGATAGGTCAGCGAAAGCCGTGGAATGATTTCTTTTAACACTTTCACAACCATTTTCCGCACATATACGTGCTGAATTCCAATTTTTTTGAGTACTTTTGCAGAATAAAAGCAACTAAATATGATTTCATCACAAGATATCATTCAAGTACGGGATTATGCCCGTCAGGACGGTGTGTTTCTGGCGTTGTTATGGACAGCCGGATTCATCGCCACGATGTATGCCACGAGCGATGCCCTGTGGGGCCTGATCGGTAATCTGGCTACGCTGGCCACTCCTTTCTTCGTCGCTTATCGACTGAAGATTTTCCGCAATGAAGCCCTCGAGGGACATATATCTTTCCGACGGGGCCTCTTCTATTGTATGGAGACGTTCTTCCACGGCGCCGTCTTGCTGACCGTCGTCCAGTTTCTGTGGTTCCGCTACGGCAATGTCAGCGGTTTCATGGCCCAGTGGCAGGCTTCCTACGAAGCCGTCATCGCCGCCTACCAGATGAGTGCCGCCGAAGCCCGCCAGTTGAAGGAAGCCGTAGCGATGATGTCACCGCTGGCCTGGGCCTCCCTCTTTCTGATCATGGAGATCATCGCCGGCCTCGTCCTCAGTCCGATCATCGCCGCCATCATGCAGCGAAAGAAATAACCGGCAGTGCGGCAGCAGTTTCGTAAAACCTATTATTAACAGCAAATTATCACAAGAAAACATATGGATATATCCGTTATCGTACCCCTTTATAATGAAGCCGAGTCACTCCCCGAACTCTACGCCTGGATCGCACGGGTGATGGCTGCCAATCATTTCACGTATGAGATTATCTTCGTCAACGACGGCTCCACCGATAACTCGTGGGCAGAGATCACAGCTCTCAGCGAACAGCATGAGGAGGTGAAAGGTATCAAGTTCCGCCGCAACTATGGCAAGAGCCCCGCCCTGTACTGTGGTTTCAAGGAAGCCCTCGGTAATGTCGTCATCACGATGGATGCCGACCTGCAGGATTCTCCCGATGAGATCCCCGGACTGTATAAGATGATCACCGAGGAAGGCTACGACCTCGTCAGTGGATACAAGCAGAAACGTTATGACCCACTGTCGAAAACCATCCCTACGAAACTCTTCAATGCCACGGCCCGCTGGATCTCCGGCATCCATAACCTCCACGACTTCAACTGCGGACTGAAAGCCTACCGCCGGGATGTGGTAAAGAATATCGAGGTATACGGCGAGATGCACCGTTATATTCCTTATCTGGCAAAGAATGCCGGTTTCGACAAGATCGGCGAGAAGGTCGTCCATCACCAGGCCCGCAAATACGGTCATTCGAAGTTCGGTATCAACCGTTTCTTCAATGGATATCTCGACCTGCTGACACTGTGGTTCCTCACGAACTTCGGGAAGAAGCCGATGCACGTCTTCGGCTTCATCGGTTCGTTGATCTTCTTTATCGGCTTCATCGCCCTCTGCTGTCTCGCCGGAGGAAAGATCATCGATATGAGCAATGGCATCTATGGTCATCTGCTCACCGACAGTGCCTGGTTCTTCATCGCACTGACATCCATGATTCTCGGCAGTCAGTTCTTCCTTGCCGGCTTTCTCGGCGACCTCGTGAGCCGTCAGAACCCGCACCGTAACGATTATCAGATTGCGGAGACCATTCATCTCAACGACAATATCCGTCAAAACGGCTAACGCTTATGAGACGTATCATCACCTTCCTCACCGGTGCCGCGATACTTGGTTTTCTCGGTGCCTGTGAGAGCATAGACTGTCCGATGAACAACACGGTCTATTCGAAATATAAGCTGGCCGGATATGTCACGACGCTCGAAGACACGCTGACAATCACGACCCACCGCCATGACGGCAGCGACACGACTCTGTGCAACCAACTCGTCGGCGTCGACAGCCTCCTCATCCCGATGAGCTACAGCGGCAGCCGCGATTCCCTCTTCTTCACCCTTCACACTCGTGACTATCAGACTTTCCGTGATACGGTGACGGTAGCGAAGGACAACGAGGCTCATTTCGAGTCGATCGACTGTACGCCGTCCTTCTTCCATCAAATCCAGGGCGTGAGCTATACGACACATGCCATCGACTCCATCACCATTCATACTTCTTTTGTGAACTATGATCAGACAACCACACATTTCTACCTTTATCTGCGTCCTTCTGAGTAGCATCCTCCTGCCCCTCGGTGCGCAAGCCCAGAACCGCAAGCCGAAGGTGGAAGAAAAGGATACCACGGCCCTCTTCCGCGGTGTCGCTATATCCGCCGATCTCTTCGGCGCCGGCCGACGCGTCTTCTCCGATTACGGACAGTATGAGGTCGCCGCAAGGCTGAACCTCAAAGACCGCTGGTTCCCTATCGTCGAGGTCGGTATCGGTCAGGCAGATGCCGAAGACGACACAAAGCATACCCATTTCAAGACTTCCTCTCCTTACTTCCGCGTCGGTATGGACTTTAACATCCTTCGCAACAAGCATGACCGTTACCGTCTCTATGCCGGTGCCCGTTATGCTTATACGAATTACTCCTACGATATTTGGAACAACAGCGTCGTCGATCCCGTCTACGGCGGTCCGGCTGAGTTCCGTGCCGACAACCAGAAAGGTTACTACCATTGGGCTGAGGGTGTCTTCGGTGTCGATGTCACCATCTGTCAGCCTCTCCATCTCGGTTGGAGCGTACGCTATCAGAAACGCCTGGCTTACAAAGACGGCGAAGTTGGTAACACCTGGTATGTACCCGGTTTCGGCCGACAAGGTGGCGGCCATCTCAACGGAACGTTCAACGTCATTATTGAATTGAATCTATGAAAAAGAAAAAACTCCTCTGGCAAATCCCCTTCCTACTCTTTTTGATTATCGGTACGATTGTCATCATCCGCGAACAACGGACGACACCGTATCAGCATAATGAGGGCTTCATCTTCGGTACGGAATATCATGTCACCTATCAGAGCGACAAAGACTTACAGAAAGAGATTGAAGCACAGTTGAAGGAAGTCGACAATACCTTCTCCATGTTCAACAACCAGTCTCTCGTCTCTCAGTTCAACCAAAAAGGCGAGGTGAAAGGCAATGACATGTTTGATGATGTCTTTCAGTTGGCCAAGACCGTGAATACGGAGACTGACGGTGCCTTCGACATCACCGTGGCCCCCCTCGTGAATGCCTGGGGCTTCGGCTTCAAGCATGAGCAGATGCCGACGGCAGCTCAGGTGAAAGAGCTCAAGAGCCATATCGGAATGAACAAGGTCACGCAGCAGGGCTCCTTCTACCGTCGGACAGACCCGAAGACGATGCTCGACTTCAGCGCTATCGCCAAAGGCTTTGGCTCTGATGTCGTAGCCCGTTTCCTCGAGAGTAAGGGCATCAACAACTTCATGATTGAAATTGGCGGCGAGATCGTCACACGTGGCATCAATGCTGAGCGCGTGCCCTGGCGTATCGGCGTCACGAAGCCTACCGACGACAGCCTGAACACAAACAACGAGATACAGACCATCCTCAATGTCACGGATATGGCGATGGCGACGAGCGGCAACTATCGTAACTTCTATTATAAAGGCGGTAAGAAATACGCCCACACCATTGATCCGCATACGGGCTATCCCGTACAGCATAATATCCTTTCCTCTACCGTTCTGGCCAAGAACTGTGCTACGGCGGACGCTTACGCCACTTCCTTTATGGTGCTCGGCTTAAAGGGCGCACAGAAAGTGCTGGAGAAACATCCTGAACTCATGGTCTATTTCATTTATGACGATCATGGCAAGAATAAGGTATGGTTCTCGCCAAGTATGAAAGATAAGATTCTGAAGTAAAACGAGTAACAGCGTTGTGAAATGATGATGTACGACCAGCTCATCACCCTGCCCTTATTCGTGGGTCTCGGTGTGAGCGAGATGACGGAGATCGTGACGCAGGCGCATTTCGATTTCCGGAAATATAAGGAAGGCGAAAAGATCGTCAACCACGGCGATGCCTGCGACCGACTGATTTTCGTCTTCCGTGGTCTCCTCGGCGTCGACGGCTGGGCTGATGACTACGGCTATGAAGTCAGTGAGATCCTTCATGTCCCGGCGATGCTGGAACCTGAAGCGCTCTTTGGACTTCGTCAGCGTTTCACCCATGACTATCGGGCCGCCGAGGACTGTAGTACCGTTGCCATCAGCAAAGATGAAGTCCGACTTCTCTCCGAGCGTTATGACATCGTCCGACTGAATCTCCTTAATGCCGTCGCTACAAAAGCTCAGCGCCGTGCTGCCCTGCTTTGGCGTGCCACACCGCCCGATCTCGAGCATCGTATCATCCGTTGGTTTATGGATCGTTGTCTCCATCCCGCCGGTAGAAAAGTCTTCCATATTAAAATGACGCGTCTCGCCGCTGAGCTCAACGACAGCCGCCTTGACATCTCCAAAGCGCTCAATCACTTGCAGGATCAGGGATATCTCCATTTGACAAGAGGAATCATTACAATTAATGAAATAGAAAACCAAACAGGCGTTGGGGGATGAGGCTTATTATTCAATACAACTTAATCTCCGTAATAATCTGTCCGTGTACAAGATCATTAAGTTGATGGACAAGGGCCGTACGGCGCATGGAGAGATCCGCGCGCACGGCAGGATTAATGATCTTTACAAAGAGTGTCTGATTGCGGATGAACTTCTCCGTGGTATAACGGGCAACGATAGGTCCCGCCACCGTATCCCAGGCATCGAGGAGACGGTGTTGTTTCAATGGCGTCTCAAGCCCTTCTTGCCGGAGCGTCTTATTGAGCAAATCACGAATGCCCTGTACTTTTCTGCGGAACATACCTTATTATATATATATGGGTCACGAAACATGAAATTCATTTCCACACATTGCGGAACAAGATAAATCATATCCCAACTAAAATATCACGTCATCCATTCTCACGTCATTGTCATTCGTGGGCACATCCGGAATGATCTGGAATGGAAAAGCAATACCTATTTTATAACTCGTTGTGAGCTGTTTCAGCATCCGGTCATAATACCCTTTGCCATGTCCACAACGGTGCCCTTGCTTATCGAAGGCAACACCAGGGATAATCGCCGTACCGATCTCTCCGTATCTCTCCAAAGGAAAGACAGGACCGACGGGCTCAAGGATATGATAGGCTATCCCTTCTTTCAAATCCTGATCACCATGATATTCGCGGAGTTCAAGATGTTCCCCATCGACGACACGAGGCAGAAGAACGAGATGACCGGCTCTGTCAAGATCTCTGACAAGCTGATGCGTGTCAACCTCGTCAGACATGGAATAATAAGCGAGGATAATCGGCGAGTCCTTCACCTGCGGCAACGCCAACAGTCGGTCGATGATCGGCAAGGACTGCAGGCGTAACTGCATGGCCGTATACTGTTTCTTCAGGGAACGGATCGACGCGCGGACAGCCTTTTTCTTTCGGGCTGCCTCACTCATCGGTCCTTCCTCTATAAGTTGTTTCTTTTCACGCATAGGACTATCGCTGACGGTAAACAACTTTCCTGGCTGCCGGTGCCGGCTTCTTCGGTGCCGGCTTCTTCGGCCATGCCTCATGCTTATCCATGACTTCCATTGCCTTCTTGATCACCGGATCATCCTGGTTGGAATATTCGGTGAAAGCCTCATCATCCAGCATGTTATAGATGATTCGTCCGTCGATATACCGCTCAAGGAGTCTATGACTCTTGGCGATCAACAGATTACGGCGCTGCAAGCCATTCTTGTCGCCATAGTCGGCGAACTGCTCCACGAGATTCTGTTTCTGCAGATAGTCAGAAAGCTCCATCATCTCCTTGAAGTTGTTCAGCTTCGGACGGTTGTCGTCAGTATAAGTAAAGGCGTACTGCAGGATAAGCCCACTCATGACAGCCTCCTTAAAGTAAGAAGTCATACCGAGCGTATCCTCAGCGACGAAGATATCAGGCGTAATACCGCCACCACCATAGACAATACGACCGATACTTGTATGATAAGCGGGACCAGTATGCTTGATACTGTCGGCATTGAAGAACTCTCCATGTTCATAACGCTCCAAGAGATCCTGCTCGTAGTCTTTGTCATCACCCATCGTATACGGTTTCTGAATACAACGACCGGACGGTGTGTAATAACGGGCGACTGTCAGACGGATCATGCTGCCATCAGGGAATGCAATCTGCTGCTGGACGAGGCCCTTACCGAAGGAGCGGCGGCCGATGATTGTGGCACGGTCGTTGTCCTGCATGGCTCCGGCGAAGATCTCTGAGGCTGACGCGGAAGCCTCATTGATGAGGACAACCAGCGGCACCTTCTGATAACTGCCTTCGCCATTGCTGCGATATTCCTTTCGTGGACTCTTGCGGCCCTGGGTATAGACAATGAGCTTGTTGTTTGGCAAGAACTCGTTGGCAATCTGAACGGCACTCTCCAAATATCCGCCACCATTATCACGAAGATCGATGACAAGATTACTGAAACCACTCTGACTGAGCTTAGCCAGAGCAATGAGAAGCTCGGGGTAAGTCGTCTCGCCCCAGTTTTTGATCTTGACATATCCCGTATGGTCGTCAAGCATATAGCAAGCCGTGATGCTCTTGGTCGGAATCTCACCACGCGTGACGGTGAATGTCTTGATGGCGTTGCTGCCATAACGGATCACGCCGATCTTCACCTTCGTATCCTTCGGACCTTTCAGGCGGTGCATGGCCTCCTCGTTCGTCACCTGCTTACCGACGAACTTCTTTCCGTCGACCATGACAATCTTATCACCGGCGAGGATACCGGCACGCTCTGCCGGTCCGTTCTTGATAACGTTCTGCACATGAATGGTATCCTGGCGGATCGTGAACTCAATACCCACACCGGAGAACGAGCCTTTCAGATCGTCATTGGCCTGAGCCACATCCTTCGCGCTGATATATACAGAGTGGGGATCGAGCTCGGCGAGGATCTGCGGGATCGCCTTGTCCACGAGAGAGTCGATATTCACGGGATCGACGTACTGGTCGTCGATGATATGCAACAGATTATTCAGCCTGTTGCTGCCCGAATTGATAATGCTCAGCCGCGTTCCTCCAAAATGGTTGGAGAAGAAGGAGCCGATGATGATTCCCACCACGACGCAGACAGCCATGATGAGCGGCATGAGCCGGTTTTTATTTTGCTGATTCAGTTTCATTTTCTCTTTCTTTTTCTTCATCGTCAGGATTCAGATAGACAACTTCAATACCGGCACGGCGCAGGAGTTGAAGGCCGTCGTCGAGACGGTATTTCTCTGCGTAGACGACACGGCGGATGCCTGCCTGAATAATGAGTTTCGAACACTCTATACACGGCGAGGCCGTTACATAGAGCGTAGCGCCCTCACTGTTATTGCTGCTGCGCGCCAGTTTCGTGATGGCATTGGCCTCAGCATGAAGGACATATGGCTTCGTGACGTTGTTGTCATCCTCACAGACATTCTCAAAGCCTGAAGGGGTGCCGTTATATCCGTCACTGATAATCATCTTGTTCTTCACCACCAGCGCACCGACTTTCCGGCGCTTGCAATAGCTGTTCTCCGCCCAAATGCGGGCCATGCGCAGATAGCGGTAATCTAATAATAACTGCTTATCCATAGCTTTCTACTTTTTTATTCCGTCGCGCTCCAGCAGGGCGTCAATCGTCGGTTCTCCGCCACGGAAACGTTTATATAGGGTCATTGGGTGTTCCGTTCCACCTTTGGAGAGTACGCAGTCGCGGAAACGCTGTGCCGTAGACGGATTAAAGATACCCTCTTTCTTAAAGACGCTGAAGGCATCAGCATCGAGGACTTCCGCCCACTTATAACTATAGTATCCCGCTGCATAGCCACCGGCCATAATATGTGAGAACTGTGTCGTCATACAGGTATCGGGGAGCTGTGGCATGACCATAGCTTTCTCCCATGCCTTTTTCTCAAACGGAATGATGTCATCCGTGAACGGCTCTTTAAAGGTATAGTAAGCCATATCCAGCAGACCGAAACTCACCTGACGAAGACAGGAATAGGCGGCATTGAAGTTACGGGAGGCAACAATACGGTCGATGAGCTCATCAGGGATCGGCTCTCCCGTCTGGTAATGGAAGGCAAACGTACGGAGGAAGTCCTTCGATGTGGCGTAGTTCTCCATGAACTGAGAGGGCAGCTCCACGAAATCCCACCACACGTTCGTACCACTGAGGCTCTCGAAACGGGTATTGGCGAACATGCCATGAAGCGAGTGGCCGAACTCATGAAGGAAGGTCTCCACTTCACCGAGCGTCAGCAATGCCGGTTTCTCTGCCGTCGGCTTGGTAAGATTTGTCACGACACTGACATGCGGCCGCACGTTCTCACCTTTTCGCGTGATCCATTGTCCCTGGAACTCTGTCATCCATGCGCCACCTTGCTTTCCCTTGCGGGGATAGAAATCAGCATAGAACACGGCGAGGTAACTGCCGTCCTTGTCATACACCTCATAGGCTTTCACATCGGGATGATAGACCGGTATGTCCTTATTCTCCTTAAACGTGATGCCATAGAGCGTATGGGCGAGTCCGAAGACGCCTTTGATCACTTTATCCAACTGGAAATAGGGCCGCAACATCTCTGCATCGATATTGAAGCGCTCCATCTGCAGTTGATGACTGTAATAGCTGAAGTCCCACGGCTCGAGTGTGAAGTCGGGGCCTTCGAGCTGACGGGCTTTCTCCTCGATATCTTTCACCTCACGGATGGCCGTGGGCTTATAAGCGTCAATGAGATCATTGAGAAGTTTATAGACATTCTTCACACTCCCGGCCATACGGTGCTCAAGGACATAGTCGGCATACGTATCATAACCGAGGAGCTGGGCAATCTCGCGACGCACATTGACAATCTTCTTACAGATATCAAGGTTGTTGTTCTCGTTATCATGAATACACAGCGTATTGCGCGCCATGTACATCTCCTTACGAAGCTCACGTACCTTTGAATAGGTCATGAACGGCGAATAACTCGGATAGTCGAGCGTGAAGACCCAGCCGTCGAGACCTTTCTCTTTAGCGGTGAGGGCTGCGGCATCAATCGCCGTCTGTGGCAGACCGTCGAGCTGCTGTTTATCCGAGAGATGAAGCGTAAAGGCTTTCGTGTCTTTCAACAGATTCTGGGAGAACTGCAGGCTGAGCATGCTCGCCTCCTCCGTGAGTTTCCGGAGCTTCTCCTTGCCTGCATCGTCGAGCAAAGCACCGGAACGGACGAAGCCGTCATAGCTGTTCTTCAACAGTGTCTGTTCCTCTACCGAAAGTTCACGGTCGGGATGATCATATACGGCTTTCGTACGGAGGAAGAGCTCACGGTTGAGGCTGACATCATTGGCATGCTTCGTCAACAGTGGCGTAATCTTCTGTGCCAGCGCGTCAAGATCGTCATTTGTCTCCGCACTGAGCATGCAGGAGAAAACAGTGGACACACGGTCGAGAAGGTCATAATAATGGGGACCCATACTATCGTCCTGGAAAGCAATCGTATTATCGAAGGTAGGAGCCTCGGGATTATGGATAATCTTGTCGATCTCCTCGTCGTCACGGCGGATACCTTCTTTGAAAGCCTCCTCATAATCGGCCAGTTGGATACGGTCGAAGGGAACGGTATTATGAGGTGTATTATAGGGGTGAAGGAATGGATTCTGTCTTTTCTGATTCTCTGTGTTCATAACATCTTTTATTTTACTGCAAAGTTACGAAAAAAGAATGGAAAGAGGATAGTTTTTATATTATTTTTTATTCCTTAAACGAGCTTCGCTTCACCATCCTCCACTTCAAAGAGCCGATAGTCAGCATGAGAGGCGGCGAGGATACGGTCGAGATGTTCACGGTTGGTATCCGTGATAAAGATCTGGCCGTAGCGGTCACTCGACACGAGATGGATAATCTGCTCTACGCGCCGGGCATCGAGCTTGTCGAAGATATCATCGAGCAGAAGGAGTGGCGTCGTCCTGCTGGCGGTCTGACGGAGGAAGTCAAACTGCGCGAGTTTCAACGCAATGACAAACGTCTTCGTCTGTCCCTGTGACCCTTCCCGCTTCATCTGAAAGCCATCAATGAGCATCTCCAGATCATCACGATGGACGCCATGGAGCGAATAGCCTACGGCGAGGTCCTTGAAACGGTCCCGCTGAATGACATCAAGCAGCGGACCGCGCTGTCCATGAGAGACATACTGCAGACTAACCTGTTCGTGTCCGCCGGAGAGCTGACTGTAGATCTGCCGGAACAACGGTTCAAGGCGGTTGATGAAGTCCGCACGTTTATGATAGAGGATTTCCCCTGACGAAGCCATCTCCCGCTCCCAGATATCAAGGAGTTGCGTGTCGGGATCCTCTTGTTTCAATAAGGCATTCCGCTGCTGCAGTGCCTTATTGTTGCTGTTCAGGGCATCCATATAGGAAGGATCATATTGGGAAATAACACGGTCCATGAGTTTCCGACGTTGTTCACTGCCCCCATCGACAAGACTCGTGTCGGAAGGAGACACAAACACCACGGGTATCAGACCGATATGTTCTGACAAACGCTTATATTCCTTCTTATTGCGCTTGAAATGCTTCTTCTGTCCGCGCTTCATACCACAATATATATGTTCCTCGTCGCCGCCATCATCGGGAGTATAGATTCCCTCCAGCACCATAAAGCCCTCGCCATGGGTGATCAGCTGCGAGTCGATAGGATTGAAGGCGCTGTGACAAAACGAGAGATAATACAAAGCGTCGAGGAGATTCGTCTTCCCCACTCCGTTGTGACCAATGAAGCAGTTCATCTTCGGAGAGAAGTCGAGTGTCGCCTCGCGGATGTTCTTATAGTTGATGAGAGAGAGATGCTTGATAATCATGGCTGCAAAATTACGTTTTTTTGTTCAGAAATAGAAAAAGGAGACCTTAAAAAATAAAAAGTGAGGGATAAATTTCTATATCTCCAATATTTTCTGTAATTTTGCGCCGAAGAAATGGGTTCACTCTGTTCTGACGGACAGGAACGCGCCTATTGAAAACGGAAAAAATAAAAAGAACGAAAATAAACAAATGGCAAACAAAAAAAATCCGAATGCAGAGACATTCGACGCACTCACAACATCCGAGGTCTTCTATGAGAAATACAAGAAGACGATCATCACTGTTATCGTAGCCCTCATCGTCCTCGTCGGCGGCTTCTTCGCTTATCGCAGCCTCATCGCTGCGCCGCGTGCAGAGAAAGCCAGCACGGCACTGGCTCGTGGCCAGGAATATTTCGACAATGAGATGTTCGACAAGGCTGTCAATGGTGATGGTGCCGGATATGTCGGCTTCGCCAAGATTGCAGACGACTACAGTGGCACTGACGCCGCCAACCTTGCTAACCTCTATGCCGGACTGAGCTATGCCAACCTGAACAAATGGGCTGAGGCCGAGAAATATCTCGAGGCTTACTCTCCGAGCAGCGACCAGATGGTCTCTCCTGCCGCTGAGGCCGCACTGGGTGACGCTTACGCTCATCTGAACCAGCTTGACAAAGCCGTTGACCAGTTCAAGAAGGCTGCTTCCATGGCTGACGATGAAGGTCACAACGGTGTGAACAATTCCCTCTCTCCTACTTTCATGCTGAAGGCTGGTATGATCCTCGAGAGCCAGGGCAAGAAAGCTGACGCGCTGAAAGTCTATCAGGACATCAAGAAGAACTATGCCGCTTCTCAGCTCGTACAGAGCAACGAGATTGACAAGTATATCGCACGTGCCAGCAACTAAATTTTCCTTTTAGATATGGCTACAGCATTACATAATTTATCAGATTACGATTTCGACAGTGTCCCTGACGCTTCCAATATGTGCTTCGGCATTGTCGTGGCAGAATGGAACAGTGAGATCACGGGTGCCCTCCTCGAGGGAGCCGTGAAGACGCTCGAGAAACACGGCGCGCTGTCGGAGAATATCCATGTGAAGACGGTGCCGGGAAGTTTCGAGCTTGTCTATGGCGCCAAGCAGATGGTCCTCAACGGTGGCTATGATGCCGTCATCATCCTCGGCTCTGTCATCCGCGGTGAGACACCGCATTTCGACTATATCTGTCAGGGTGTCACCTATGGCATCGCTCGCATCAACGCCACGCAGGATACGCCGGTAATCTACGGACTCCTCACGACGAATGACCTCCAGCAGGCAAAGGACCGCGCCGGTGGTAAACTCGGCAACAAGGGTGACGAATGCGCCGTCGATGCAATCAAAATGGCAAAATTCTAACTTATATGAAGTTTTATCAGTTACTACAGGCATACGACTTCGACGAGATTTTCCCCGAAGTCAATAATATGTTCCCAAACGCTCATCTCCATGAGGATGTGTTCCGGAAGGCTTTCGAGATGCTCCAGAGTCTGAAACCGACACTGAGTAAGAAGGACATCCGTTTCCAGTTCATCGACAACCCGTCGACAGACGAGACCTTCGTCGGTGTTCCTGACACGTGCTTTCAGACTTCCTGGGATGTGATCCTTGGCAAGGAACTGCGGAAAGAGAAAGGTGTCGATCTCAACGATACACAGATCGTTGCCAACTGTTTCCTCAATACTGTCCTTCAAGGAAAGCACCCGCAGAGTTTCGAGAAATTCTATCGAAAACTGATGAAATAAAAACTTCTAAAATGCAGAATGGCTTTAATGAGTGCCCTACTCATTAAAGCCATTCTTTTTATCTTTCCAAATAGACTGACTATTCTTCTTCCTCCTGACTGCTCGTGTCCAGATGGTCATCTTTCGTAACCGTCAGATTACCGAAACGGGAGAGTTTCAGTACCAAGGGAACATATTCATCACTCGTGACATCGGGAGAACCAACGCTGACGGCGAAATAGAGATAGTCACCCTCCGCTTTCACGAAGACGACACCCAGAAGAGCACTGGCATCCATATTCTCATCGCCAACGTATTTCCTAAAGAAATCCTTCGTAAACGTCTGTTCAAAGAATACCGTCTTGTCTTCACGGAACACTCTCACGGTCACATGATTATCGAAATACTTCGTACTGTCATCGCCATGTACGAGGGGAAGACTGTGATCTGCCTCACGCGTTACCGAGACGGTATACTTACTCTCACACCAGTCTGTCTGCCGCTCATCATGATAAGCCGACATCGACTGAGTGGGTTTCACCTTCGGTTTCTTAGGAAGTGTGGTGATGATGTCCTTACTGACTTTTTTCTCCTTACAGCCACTCAGACCGAGGGTCATCGCCAGCATGAGGAGGAACACATATTTCGTTTTCATTGCAGTTTTATTATTAAGTGCAAATTTACTACTTTTTATCGAAAGAAACAAGAAAATTCCGCAAAAAGAAAAAGGTTACTCCGGATTTCAATTCTGGAAAAGGGAAACCTCAAAATGTCACTCACACATGACAAAACCACGATGAAATTTTGTTGTCCTTCGGAGAAAATTTTGTAAACAAGTCATTTATGAAAATATCTACGTGAGATATTTTTCTATCTACGTTATTTACGCCTCGTAAATGACTGAGATATTTCTGAAAATGCCTGCAAGAATATTCCTGTGTGCGCATCCAGCAACCCTTTTTCATGGATATTTATTCACTCGAAAAGGGCCTAAAGACACAACCTCACTGATTATCAACAAGATAAGCAACTCGCTCAAATTTAGCGAATTTCCGACCATTCCCCCACTCGCTGATTTCCACGCGATTCTCAACCCATTTACCTCCATACAACATCGACACAAAACAGAGACATGGCGATACAAATAATAACTACGAATTTGACACAAAAACGCCCTGACTCTCCACACAGTAGAAAGTCAGGGCGTGTCTCAGTATTCACTCCCCTCTCCTTCGGAGAGGGGTTGGGGGTGAGGCTTTACTCCTCAGCCGCCTTCAGCTGTTCCTTCACCTCGTCGTTAATACGCTTAGCGAAGTCTTCCATCTTCATTGTAGCCTGCTCGCCGCCACCCTGCTGACGCATAGAGACGAGACCATCAGCAGCCTCTTTCTCACCAACGATCAGCATGTAAGGCACACGCTTGAGCTCGTTGTCACGGATCTTACGACCGACCTTCTCGTTACGGTCATCGATGATGCTACGGACATCCACGGAGTCGAAGTATTTCTTCACCTTCATGGCGTAGTCATTATACTTCTCAGAGATCGGGAGGATAGCCACCTGATCAGGAATGAGCCACAAGGGGAAGTGACCGGCAGTATGCTCGATAAGCACAGCGGTGAAACGCTCGAGGGAACCGAAAGGAGCACGGTGAATCATCACCGGAGTCTTCTTACTATTATCCTCAGCAGTATATTCCAGTTTGAAACGAGCCGGAAGGTTGTAGTCTACCTGGATAGTACCGAGCTGCCACTTACGGCCGATGGCATCTTTCACCATGAAGTCGAGCTTCGGGCCATAGAAAGCAGCCTCGCCGACTTCCTCGTGCGTATGCAGGCCTTTCTCCTTACAAGCCTGACGGATAGCATCCTCACTGACCTGCCAGATTTCATCGGAACCGATGTACTTCTCCTTATCCTTAGGATCACGGAGAGAGATCTGAGCATCATAATTATCGAAGCCGAAGATATGGAATACCTTCAGGATGATATCGATGATGGACTCGAACTCAGACTTTACCTGATCCGGACGAACGAAGATATGAGCATCATCCTGCGTGAACGTACGTACACGTGTCAGTCCGTGGAGCTCACCGCTCTTCTCGTAACGGAAGACGGTACCGAACTCAGCGATACGCAGCGGCAGGTCTTTATAGCTACGCGGCTTACGGGCATAGACCTCACAGTGATGAGGACAGTTCATCGGCTTCAGCATATACTCCTCACCTTCCTCAGGCGTATGGATAGGCTGGAAAGCGTCCTTACCATAATGAGCATAGTGACCGGAAGTAACATAGAGGTTCTTGGAACCAATTCCCGGAGTGATGACCTCCTGGTAGTTGTACGGCTTCAAGAGCTTACGCAGCAAGTCCTGAAGACGCAGACGCAGCTGGGTACCCTTCGGCAACCAGATAGGCAGGCCCTTACCGACGCGGTCGGAGAACATGAAGAGCTCCATCTCCTTACCGATCTTACGGTGATCGCGCTTCTTGGCCTCTTCGAGCATAGCGAGATACTCATCGAGCATCTTCTTTTTCGGGAACGTGATACCATAGATACGCGTCATCTGCTCGCGCTTGGCATCACCACGCCAGAACGCACCGGCGACACTCGTGATCTTGATAGCCTTGATGGCACCCGTGGACATCAAGTGAGGACCACGGCACAGATCGGTGAAGGATCCCTGCGTGTAAGTAGTGATCGTACCATCGGCAAGATCCTGCTCGATATGCTCGCACTTATATTGCTGACCGTCAGCCTTGAACTCCTTCAGCGCATCAGCCTTGGAGACCTCACGGCGAACGACGGGCTCATTCTTCTTTGCCAGTTCCTTCATCTTTGCCTCAATCTTCGGGAAGTCGTTCTCGGAGATCGTCTGCCCCGGTGCCGGCATGACATCATAGAAGAAGCCATTCTCTACAGCGGGACCGAAACCGAACTGGATGCCAGGGTAAAGCTCCTGAAGGGCCTCTGCCAACAAGTGGGCGGAAGTGTGCCAGAAAGTCTTCTTGCCTTCATCATCGTCAAACTTATAGAGGGCGATCGTGGCATCCTCATTGATCGGACGATTGAGCTCTACGGTCTCACCATTAACCCCGCAAGATACAACGTCGCGGGCGAGAGCCGGTGAGATGCTCTCTGCGATTTGAAGTCCGGTTACGCCCTGCTCGTACTCACGAACGGACCCATCCGGGAAAGTGATTTTAACCATCGTACAAATTAGTTTTATAAATCAATTTATTGCTTGCAAAATTACGACTAATTTTTGAGACGTAAAAAATTATAAATATAAAAAAATGAAAAATATAGCGGAAACATAGATGCACCTATGTTCCCGCCATATTTTCTTGTAATCTACTTCCTTACTTCTCTATCATTTTTCTTCGAATTGCTTAATCACGGCGTAGGCATCATAGAGGCCAAGCTCACCGGCCTTACTGAGATCAGCAATACCCTCCTTCACATGTTTGGTCTTGCAACGGAGGATGCCACGGTTGTAATACGCCTCAGCAAAACGACTGTCAAGACGCAGCGCTGCCGTATAGTCGTCGATGGCCTGATTGTATTCCTTATTGCCGGCATGCATATTTCCTCTATTATAAAATAGGTATGGACTCTTCGGATGATCCTTGATAGCCTCATCAAAGTCGGCACGCATCTGTCCCGGGGAGACCTGCACCTGCTGGCCCTGACTCTGGGCATAGTTGGTCAACATCGATTCACAGACCGCACGCTGCCAGTAAGCAAGTGCATTTTTGTCGTCGAGCTGCAACACAGCCGTAAGATCATTGATAGCAGACTCGAAATCCTGGAGGGAACTATAGGCCACGGCACGCTCCAACAGCAACTGCTTGCTGCGGGAAGTCTGCTGCTCCTTCGTGATCTTCTCCGTGAGGGCATCGATACGTTTGAAGATGGCAAGACTCTGTTGTTCGGTGAGCTGGGTCTTCAGGGAGGAAACATACAACGGATTTTCATGACTCCGCTGGTTGAACTGATCCACAAGGGCATCGAAGGTCGTACTGCCGTTGACGGCATTCGTAGGCTTCACGACAGAGAGTCCGAACATCGGAAGGATGTCGGCACTGACCTGACGGTTCTGTACCTTTCCGCGATATTCGCTCTTATATTCCGTCGTCGCTTCTGCCGTCGGCTCTTCATCAGGCACAACGATCTGGTCGTATTTCCTCAGGTCAATCTCTGAACGCTTACGGACGAGGCGGCGTGTGGCAGCCGACCAGCGTGGCTGGATACCGACATGCTTCTCCATCTGAGCCTTGAAGATCCGAAACTCATCAAACTCTGCCTGTTTCGTCATACCGAGTTTACGGTAACACTGGGCACGCTGCGAGAGTCCCGTCCAGAAGTTCGGGAACTGTTGGATGACAAGACTGTAGTCACGGATGGCAGCACGGAGATTGCCGACCTTATCGTTCAACAAGGCACGGTTATAGACAGCCATGAAGTTATGCGGCTCCTTCTTCACGATGAAGTCGAAATCCTTGATAGCCCGGTTGTCATCACCGAGTTGCACACGGAGCAGTCCACGGTTATAATGCCCGAGGAAGTTGTTTGGATCGAGCTCGCAGACTTTATCATAGTCATCCATGGCACCACGGAGATTATTATAGTTTATGCGGCAGAGCGCCCGGTTGAGATACATATCCACGCGCTTCGGCTGCAGATGGATAGCCTTGGAAAGGTGGGCATCGGCATCGCGCCACTGTCGACGGTTCAAAGCGATGAGTCCGCGTGTCCGCCATGCGTCGGCATCGTAAGGATCATACTGCAGACTGTTGTCGAGCATACGGGCAGCCAGCGTGGTGTCCCGTTGCTGAAGGGCGATCTGTGCCTTGAGCGTATAGGCGTTGGCGAAGGTCTTCCATTTCGTCACGACGGTGTCGAGGTCGAGCTGGGCCTGCTGGAGTTGTCCACTGTTGTAACGACACAAAGCGCGGTTGAACCAATAGTTTTGATTGTTGGGTTCCAGACGAATGGCATGATCGTAATCACTGATGGCACCGGCATAGTTTTTCTGACGGATACGGTCTATGGCACGAAGGTCATACATCCCCACAATATAGGGATTCAGCGACATCGCCTTCGAGACATCCTGTTCGGAACCTACAAAATCATCGAGATAGAACTTAGCCACGCCACGATAGTACCAAGGCTCATAAAGATAAGGCTTGGCACCAATGGCGAGGTTGAAATATTGGATGGAGAGGATATAATCCTCATAAAACATAGCACTGCGACCGGCCGACATCAGTCTGTCAACACGATACTGGGCACGGATGCTGACAACAGTCAGCAACAGAAATAAAAATGTGGTTATCCTCTTCATCCTAAAAATTTATTTCCGGAAGACTTTCGTGCGATAAGCGGCACGGAACTTTCCTTTCATGATCGCCTTGAGCTTATTACCGATCAGGTTCTTACGCAGGGCGCTCACACGATCGGTATACATCACGCCTTCAAGGTGGTCAAACTCATGTTGCACCACACGGGCGAGATAGCCGTCGACCCATTCGTCATGGGGCTGGAAGTCAGCGTCCATATATTTAATATGTACGCGCGCGGGACGCTTCACATTCTCCGAAAGACCGGGGATAGAGAGACAGCCCTCTTCCATCGTCTTCATCTCACTGTCATCATACTCAAGAATATGTCCGTTGATGAACGCTTTCTTGAAACCCTCATACTCGGGGAAGTCATCCTTGAGCACATCAAGGTCGATAACGACGATACGGATAGACTTGCCGATCTGCGGCGCTGCAAGACCGACACCATTGGAGTTCGTATTTGTTTCAAACATGTTCTGGATCAGCTGCGGCAGGTCGGGATAATCGGGAGTGATATCCTGTGCAACCTTGCGAAGGACGGGCTGACCATAGATATATACTGGTAATACCATTTTATGATTTTAAAAACGATGAGTGGCACGCATCCAGTCCTGGAGAATGATGGTAGCGCTGACTTCATCAACGAGACCTTTATTCTCTCGCCGGCTCTTTTTCTTTACGCCACCCTCAAGGATGGCACGATGGGCCAGCACACTCGTAAACCGCTCATCATAATATTCTATTGGAATGTCGGGATGGCTGTTCTTCCACCGGCCGACAAAATTCTCCACCCGTGCGAGATTCTCACTCGGCTGACCATTCGGCTGCATCGGCTTACCGATAACAATCCGCTCCACACCTTCCTTCTGAACATAATTTTCCACGAAGGTGTAGAGATCCGTCGTGGCCACCGTCGTCAATCCACAGGCAATGATCTGCATGGGATCGGTGACGGCGAGGCCTGTACGTTTCTTTCCGTAGTCAATAGCTAAAATCCGCATCGGATGATTGTTCTGATGATGGGATAATCTCTTACTTATTTGTTGAAGAGCAGCCAGGCATCGGCATACTTGGCACGAAGATCGTTGCGGGACTTGACGGCACTGGCCTTGTCAGCAAACGTCGTAGCGATGACACGGTACATGTTGCGGTCAGCATTGTATGCAACCTGTGCGGGATAACCGGCAGCCTTCAACTGGCCCTGCAGACCCTCGGCATTGGCTTTCAGACCGAAGGAGCCAACGACAACGCTATAGTCTTTCAGACCATCGCCATTGACAACGGTGACCTTCTCCGTACGATAGGTGGCATTGTCGACCGTCGTCTCGTCAGCGCTCTTCGTCTCCAACGGAGTGACGACAGGTGTCTCCGTCTGTACCGGCTGTTCTGCGGCACGCTGCTGCTCCTGTGCCTGAGCTTTCTCATAGGCTTTCTTATAAGCGCTCTCACTCGACTTACAACTTGTCATTGACAATGCAGCTACGAAGGCTGCGCACACCATAATATACTTCTTCATTTTTTCGGGTATAAATAATTTTCGTTTGACTTTTTATTTTGCGAAATTACGAAATTCCTCGGAAAAAAGGATACTTGTCGTACCTAAAGTTTGTTAAACTAACAATATACTACACTTTTAACACTTAATTAAGACAAATTTCTTGGCCACATTCAGCTTTTTTCCTTATCTTTGCATTGTGACAGAAGCGGATGGAAACGATCCACCGGCATCTGTCATCGAACCAAAAGACAAGGACTAGAACTATTTACAATTTAAAAAAGCAATCAGCAATGAAAGCATTTGGTTACATCAGCGCATTCCTCGGCGGTGCCATCGCCGGAGCAGCAGTAGGCCTTCTGTGCGCACCTGAGAAAGGCCAGGATACTCGTAAGAAAATCTCCACTACAGTTGATGACTTTCTGAAGAAACACGACATCAAGCTCAGCCGCAAAGAGGTTGACGATCTCGTGGACGATATCAAGGACGCTACGATCTCTGAATAAGGAAAGATGTTCTCAACAGACAAGAACATAGAGACCATCGGCGAGCTCGTAGAAGCCGTGAAGAAGTATGTCGGGCATCAGAGTGAATATCTGAAGCTCGACATCTCTGAGAAGATCGTACGGCTGATCACTGCCCTTCTGGTGAGTGCCGTCATCATCGTCCTCCTTCTCATCGCCCTCATCTACCTCTCCTTCGCTGCCGCTTACGCCCTGGCAACATGGATAGGAAGTATCGTGGGTGCCTTCGCCATCGTGGGCGCTTTCTACCTCGTGATTCTCCTTTTGGTGGTTCTCTTCCGCCATCAGTGGATTGAGAAGCCGCTCGTCCGCTTTCTGGCCTCAATGATCCTCGAGTCATAGCCGTGCCGTCTTCTCCTATTTATTCAGACGATTGAGAAAATGATGTATAACGATGAATATATGTCCTACCGCTCTCTGGCTGATGTCCGCGGGCGGAAGGAACAGTTGAAACGGGATCTCCGTGACGATGAGGAGAAGATCTCCCATCTTTGGAAAGAGCTCACGCGTCCCTCGGAGGCCTTCGACCGGTCGGCAACGCCCTCGCAGCGGATCATGGGACTGATCAATACGGGTGGCAGCCTCATCGACGGGGCCATCCTCGGTTGGAAACTCTATCGGAAATTCAAGCGATAACAACAAGGGGCCGTGCAGATTTTGCACGGCCCCTTGTTGTTCTACTTTTTACTTCTTTACTTTTTTACTTCTTTACTTTTATTCAGCGTGTACAGCGTCTTGCCATCCTTATCCATGGCAGAGAGGGAGAGCTGCTGCTTCGTGGCCTGGATAAGCGTGAAACCCGTAGAAGGACTGCACCACTGCGTACCATCGATAGGACTGACAGGACGGGCCAACGCTGCTGCCGTGTTTACCCAGTAGGCAATGTCATCGCCTTTCTTCTGGATATACTGGAAGCTATGGATATGTCCACAACCATAAACGGCAACATTATGGTATCTCTTCAGAATAGGCTGAACATATTTCTGCATGTCGAGACGCTCATACTCCGGCTTATCGGTCTGCGCATAGATGGGATGATGACCAACGACGATCACCCAGTCCTCATGGGCATTCTTCAATGTCTCGTCAAGCCACCGGAGCTCTGCGTCACGGTCCTGCTTATGGGCATCGGGATAAGTAATACTGTCATTACGATACTTATCGATCAGCGGCGTTGTGTCGAGGAAGACAATACGGAGCGTACAACCTTTTTTCGAGAACACCTTAGTATAATAGCGCTTCTCGAAACGCCAGCGACGGCTGACCTTGGAATAGTCGAGGACTGCCTGCGTATTGCCGCGATACTCATGGTTGCCAAGGACGGGATACCAGAAGCACATCAGTTCTGGATGGCTGTAGATATCCTCGTAGTTTGTACGCCATAACGGGTCGTTGACACTCTGAACGCCATTGAAATGATGGATATCACCAACGGCGATGACAGCCTGAATACCCACTTTCTCGGCAAGGTTGCCCATAGCGGCCGCACAGGCTTTCTGATCGTAATAACCGTTGCGACCCATATCGTTGCACCACAAGAGATTGATCGACTGCGCCTTGATTGTCAGCGAGGCCAATACGAGAATGACCAATGCTAAGAAACGAATGATTTTAGTCATAAGAAATATGATTAGTAAAATGTAGGGGCACCCCTTGTGGGTGCCCTAATTGTTGATTGTTAGAACGGCCATAAGGGCCGCCCCTACGGAAAAGGTCTTATTTTGCTCCGAAGGCTCCGAAATACGGATTGATGACCGGAGAGTATACGTAATAGCTCTGCTTGTTTGCAGCATCATTCCAGGTGATATTTTTCAGTCCGGAGAACATCAGACCGGTGGGGAACAGACGCTCAATAGCGGTAGCTGCGCCACTGAGAGCGGGAGAGCCGGCCTGGAGATGGAAGTCCCAGGAACTATCGTAAGCCAGAGGTGCGCCATTGGCAACATCATCACTCTCACAGTTGATATCCATCTTATCGCTCTGCTTGAAAGAGACAAAAAGCGGATTGAGATCACCGGCACCCTGGCTCGTCGGGTTTGCATCCTCGTAGATCACGCCACTGGTTCCCTTGGCCATCTGCTTCACACCCTTTGCGGTAGAAGCGAAGAGGTAGTTCGGTGTCAGCACACTCTCCTTGAGATCGGCACCATCCTTTGCCGGCTGTTTGATGCCATAACGACAGTCGGCAATGAGGTTATTCTCCATGATCGGATGGATTCCTTTCTCCAACCAAACGCTGCCACCCTTCTTGTTCTTCGTACGGCGCCAGCCACAGTCAACGACGGTGTTGTTGTAGATACGGAGATTAGAAGAAGCGATACCACTCTCAATACCGGCATTACTCAGTTTGAAACCATTCGTGCAGGCATTATAAATAAGGTTATAGGAGATATCCAGGTTACAGCCTGACTTCACATTGATGGCTTCACCGCCATCCTCCTGGTTTCCACTGTCAGCGAAGGTACATCCCGTGATGATACCGCTGCCACCAGTGAAATAAGTCTGGTCATTGTAATTGTCGTGAACATAGCAGGAGTCCATAACGAACTTACCGTCCGTATTACAGAAATGAAAGACAGGAACACCACCGTCAATAGTCGTCTTGAAGAGTTTATTCTGGAAAGACAGACTGGACTCTGTCGGCGTAGCGCCACCATCAGCAAGCTCGGTATGACGAAGGACAACCTCCTGAGAGTTATAACCGCAGATGATTCCACCCCAAGAATTTGCCTTGCCGGCATCAGAGTTGATCACGACGGGCTTGGCTGCCGTTCCCATGGCATAGAGATTACCCAATACGACAATCTCTATCGGGTGATCTTCTGTCGGCTTGGAAGCACAGGTCACGTGGACACCGGGCTCAATATACAGGGAATGTCCCTCGGGAACCTTGAAAGACTCCGTCAGCGTCGTATCCTTCGTCCATACGATGGAGTTAGCGGGATAAGAAGCCAAGGCTGTCGTGATGGCAGCAGTATTACTGTTGCTGTTGTTGTTATAATCATTCGGATTGATGTTGTCATTCTCACAGGAGGTGAGGGCTGTTGCAGCCATAGCCAGCATCATGCCAGCAAAAAATAGCTTATTCATTGTTATTCTTTTTTACGTTTTTATTTTGTCTTATTGGCGGAACATGATCATTCATGTCCCTACGAGAGGCACATTTCCCTACAGTTTATAACGAATACCGATGAGGAAGGTACGGCCGAACTTATAAGTACTGGTGACAGTACGGTCACTACGCTGACCGGGAAGAGCGAGATCAAAGTCGTTGATGGTCTTCAGATAACGCTCACGCTTGTTGTTGAGGAGGTTATTGGCCTTGACAAAGATGGAGATGCCATTCTTGAACTTCTTCTCGCCACTGAGGTCGAGGGTCACCATGCCTCTCTCCCACTCGTCTGCATCCTTGAAAGGAGAAACGAGGACAAGGCGTGTACCGGTATAAGAGGCTGCGAGCTGACCATTCCATCCGTGATCCGTATCCTTATATAATAAGGAGAGGTTTGCGGTATGCGGTGCTTGGTTGACCAGAGGACGCGTCTGGGAGACTTTGTCGATATTATTCTTTGCCTTATACTGCAACTTATCCGTCGTAATGGCAGAATGCGTATAAGTATAGTTGGCCTTCACGCCGAAGTGACGGATATACTTGATGACATCAATCTCGAAACCAAAGTTCTTGGCATTACCGAGGTTCTGCGGCATATAGTAGTTATTGTTCGTCTGGCGCTGATCACTGACGAATGTCGTCTCGATAGGATCCTTCAGATATTTATAGAATACGCCGGCAAGGATCTGCTCCGTAGCAGAGGGGAACCACTCCCAGCGCAAGTCCATATTGTCAATGCGGGAGCGCTTCAAGCTCGGATTACCTTTCTCGGTATATTCCTCGCCTTCAATTTGGTAAGGAACGAGTTCATAGAATCCCGGACGGTTGATACTCTTATAGTAACTCATACGGAGATTCATCTGCTTGTTCATCTTCCATTTCAAAGCAACAGAAGGAAGCCAGTCCCAATAGCTCTGCTCGCCGACAGGGCCGAGGTTCTCAAATTTCTGCAGCATCGTATAGATCTGATTCGTATGCTCTGCACGGACACCGGCAATCAAATCACCCCAACTATTGGAAAGGGTAACCATCGCATAAGCGGCACCGATATGCTCCTTGGAATCGTAGTTCAGCTGTGAGGCCTGAGCGCGTGGCGTACGGCAGTACCAGCTGATGTCACCATACTGCGCATAGTCGTCGGAAGCAAGGGCTTCATTGGATGCGGGGTTGAAGAGATAGGAGTAGAAACGGTTGTTACGTTTCTTATTACGATACATACCACCGACTTTCCACAACGCATCAAGTCCCTTGAACGGCGTGTCGTAAGTGATATTGATCATGCCCGTCCAGTCCTTGTCATCATTATGCTGGAAACGGCGCTCCATATTATTGGCTACGGTCTTGGCGAGCGTGTTGTTCTCATAGTTATTCTTGATACCTACATACACTCGGTCAGGATCTTTCTCACGGGCGTCAGCGAAGAGGCCGGACCAGTCCACGGTCAGATGATCCGTGAGATGATGCGTTCCTTTCAGGTGGGAAGCAAAGATGTCTTGCGTCTGCGTCATCGAGCGCATCTCGTCATCACGGGTATAGATTCCATTGGAAGGATCATAACCGTAATCGGTGGTAATACTCTGATTGTAACGGACGTTATCCTCTTTCCGTTCAACAAACATGTTATACCATTCGAACTTATGGTTTCCGAGAGAGAGGTCGATCTTTGCGTGAACACCGAGGTTGAGGTCATGGATGGAATACCAGCGCTTCTTCATGCTGCTGATATATTCCGTTGTCTCACCATTGGCCATGACAGGCTTGTTCAGCGTACGCTCACTGCCACGATAAGTATTCTGCAGAGAGGCAGCGACGAGGACGCCGAGACGATGGTTCCAGAAACGATTGCCAACAGTGATGCCACCGATAAAGTTAGGCATCGGCATGGAATGACTCTTGATCTTCGTACCTCCATTCTTAAAGTCATTGACGGTAGCATCATAGGTAGAACCCTGAGTCTCATACGGGGCTTTCTTCGTGGTATTGCCACGGTCGGCAGAGAGATAATCATGAGAGTCAGACCAGAAATAATCTGTTGCGCCGATAGCGCCATTAGCCTGGAGCATGAACTTGCCCGGTGCGTCCTTCATATTCATATCTACGACACCACCGGCGGCATCACCCTCCATGTCAGGCGTGAGTGACTTAGACACGATGAGGCGATCCATCAGATCAGAAGGGAAAAGGTTCAAAGGAATATAGCGGTTCTTATCATCAGGACTCGGAATCTTAATCCCATTGACAAGGGTATAGTTGTAACGTTTATCCATACCACGGAGGATAGCGTAGGATGCCTCTCCACTGGCATCACGTTCCATCGTCACACCGGAGACACGCTGAAGGGCACTGGCGACGTTGACATCCGGAGAGAGCTGCAGAGCCTGCTGACTCATCACGTTCAACACCTGTCCGGCATTCTTCTCCATCGTGATCGCACTACGGTCCGTACGATTGTTGCGAACGCCATGGACAACAACTTCACCGAGCTGCTTGGCATCTTCTTCGAGGTTGACATTCAGCGTCTCGGCCTTACCAAGATCTACCGTCACCTCCTTGGTTTTGTAACTCATGTACGTGACAACGAGGGTTATGTGCCCCGATTCCGGCAGATCCTTCAATGCGAAGGTACCGTCGAGTCCCGTCGTCGTCGCAAGGTTTTTGTTGTCTTTGACTTGGATGACCGCGCCGATCATCGGATCGCCGGTCTTCTTGTCCTTCACCAATCCCGACAGGGTCTTGGCTTGGGTCCATGACGCTACTGTTATCCCCAGCGCCACGGTGAGTAGAAGTTTCTTCATAAAAAAATCTATACCTTAAATGTATGGTGCTGCAAAAGTACGCCTCGGATATTACAGTAGCGTTACAGTAAGATGACGAAACAAAAAAAATAAGCCGACACACCACGTGCCGACTTATCCATTCATACCCAAACTAAAACGAACATCTCAGGGTTTCAGTCTTTATTGGGACGCCCCTGACGCTGCGGTTGCATACTCTGATAACTCTGATACTGACTATCGGAAAGGATAGCCTTTAACTTCTTCTGATACTCTTCGCGCTTTGTACGATTAGCCTTCATCTCTGCTTTCTGACTGTCGGTAAGCTCCGGACGCTGGCCCTTGGCAGAAGAATTACCGTCATTGTCCGGGCGCTGACTCGGTTTTCCTTGTGGCGCGCCACCGGGACAGCCCTGTCCGCCGGGACCTCCTGCCGGTATCTTGAAGATGTCGGCATAATCCTCATTGAGCTTCTTCACCTTCTTCTGCTGGGCAGTGGAAAGGCCGAGCTTCTCCATGAGCTGGGACGTCAGCTGCTGTACGAACATGCCCTGGGGTGCGCCATGGTCTTCGCCATGAGAACAATTACTGCTCTGTGCCATCGCTGCCGTCATGGTCAGTGCAGCGATGAGTGTCAATACCATTCTTTTCATTTTCATTCTCTTATTGTTTTACAGTTTAAAAATCTTTTGTCTCTTTGACGGCAAAAGGGAAAGAGAAGTTTATTCTTCCCTTTCATCTTTAAACTATTTTATCAGAGAATAGAATAAAAGTGAAAATTTAATATACTACTATTATAAATCGTTACTCTACTTTTTTACTGTTAATCATTGAATGCTCCGCAGTGCGGGCAACGGCCTTTCCGATGGAGCTTGGCACCACAGTTTCCACAATAATAAACGAAACGATGGCGACGATAATACAGTCGGACAGACCAAAAGATATACAAGGCCAGAAGAGGGTAACCTATATAATAAAGCGTACTGATACTGAAGAGAATATAGCTCACGGCACACACGCCTACGAGACCGCAGAGATAAAGGATCGCATCGGCAAACGACAAAGCATGATAGATATCGTCGAGTACAGCAATAGCAATGATCAGCATCGCCCATACCGACAAGAGGAAGACGCGAAGGATACCACGGACAGAGAAAGGATTCAGTGTCGGATGGAAATAGAATTCCTGCCACGAGTCGGGACTGAACATCTGAATACTCGCATACAGACTTGCCGACGCTGCTACGGTCAGACAGAGCAGTGTGGGATAGAACGAGTCGATATCATTGAAAAAGACGATCGGTCCTTTCTCGTGGAAAATCTTCCGAATAAAATAAAGGAAGAAAATAATGACGACGACAACCATCGTCACAAGGATGTGAGTATCGGAGAAAGTAGAGATAAACTGTGATATCGGATCGTCGGGGACAACGTTGGGGAGCAACTTTGACTCATGGATCCATCCGATCTGCGCGTCCTCTGTTCCGAGTTGAATCCAAACGGAATCGACAGAGTCCTGGGGAACCATCATCACATCGGAGACAACGAGGAGTTTATGTTTCTTCACGCCGAAGGAGTCAACGGGGAGTTTGTTGACAATCTCTTCAGGCTGTTGGATATACAAGACGATAGAGTCTGCCTTCACCACGAAATTATATTTGTTGGTATAGTGATGGTTGACAGAGAAATTGATGGAGTCCTGCTGTTGCGTGGTGTATTTCCGTGGACGTACAACGCTCTTTCCCGTCGGCTGGTTATAGCAGGCGGTGATCAGTAACGTCATCAGCAATAACAACAAAAATCTCAGTCGTCTCATATCGTTATCATTTTGAGCTGAACTTAATCAATGAAGTCCTTACATTAGCCCTCCCAATGGGGGAGGGTTGGTAGAGGGTGCCTCTACATTGCCATAATATTCATTTGGCACTCATCACACTGGAACTGAAGACGGAAACGGCGGCCATCAGCAAGTTGCAGGAAGAGCGGTTCCTGCCATGTCGGCTTCCGTCCTCCACGCTTCACACAGTATCCGAGCGCGTATCGGATACAGTGACGGCATTGCATGATCATCGGCTCCTTCGTTCGTTCCACCTCAAAAGCCGGCGTGATATGCTCCAGTCCTTGACCAACATAGAAAGCCTTCGCCTCTGAATTGGATATATTATATAGGTATGGATAATGGGCATACTCCCGCTGCCAAGGCTGAAGTGGATGGGCAGTTCCTGTATGAGGTGTTTCGGCGACCGACATAGAACTATTCTGTTTTTTTCTATCCGGTTGCTCCGCCAACTTTTCCATTGCCTCCACAGCATCGCGCCGCAACTGAGCCAGCACGCTACTCGGTATGAAATACTGATCACTATCCTCCGGCGTCAGCACATCCTCACAGTGATAAGGTGTATTCCCAAGTTTCATCAACTGCCGTACGATATTCTCATGCTGCGGTTTCTGAGCCGGGGAAAGGGCAAATGTCGCAGCTACTGTAACCGTGGGTTCTGTAGTTCGATGCTGTTCTTCTCCAATCGTTCTATTATCTGCTAAAGCCATGGTCAACGTGAGGCGGTCGGGCAACTGTGCCGTAAGCGTCATCGTCACAGGAATCTTCCGTTCTGCCGTCTTTCCGGAGAGAATCTTCTCGAAAGCGACATCCTGATTACGATAGAGCGCCTGCCCTTTATGCAGACTCTTCGGAAGATGAAGCGGAAAGAGACGGTTGCCACTGACGCGGTTGACACGGAAGCCCTCCAACTCATGATCGCCATTCAGGAAACAGAGTCCGTCTCCATTGGCGAAACTACTGATACCGGCCACCGTCAGCCAGCCCCTGCCAATCTCCTTTACTTTTCCTACATACTCTCCTATCGCCTTCGGCGTATCGAAGGAGGCAATGTCGGGCTGACGGCCATTGAGGAAATATGTGGTGAAGCCACGATTGAATGTCTTCTTCAGACTCGGCTCGAAAGTATACTCTACCCTACCCCTTGAGGCACGGCAATAACGTTGAGGATATTTGCGCACAATATCGTCAAGACGCTGTGAGTAAGCAGCTACAACATTCTTTACATAGTCTGCATTCTTCAATCGTCCCTCTATCTTAAATGAACAAGCACCGGCATCGGCCAGTTCTTCGAGATGGTCAATCTGACACATATCCTTCAGGGACAAGAGATGACGGTCGTGCTCTATCACCTTTCCCGCATTATCGACGAGGTCAAACTGCAAACGACAGAACTGCGCACAGGCGCCACGGTTGGCACTACGACGAAAACAGTATTCCGAGGCATAACAGATACCGGAATAGCTCACGCAGAGGGCCCCATGGACAAAGACTTCCAATTCCTCATCAGGGACAGCGGCATGGATGGCACGAATCTCATCCAAGGAGAGCTCACGGGCCAGGACTGCACGACGGAAGCCGAGACCCTGCAGCCATCTCACCTTCTCTGCCGTCCGCGTGTCACACTGTGTGGAAGCATGAAGGGCTGGCAACTGATGTCCTTCACGCAGCAACTCATCGTAAATCTTCAGCAGTCCCATATCCTGGATGAGAAGACCGTCGACGCCGGCATCGGCGAGTTGCAGAAGCAACTGTCTTGTGGCCGCAAGCTCATCCTCATAGATAATCGTGTTGACAGTAACATAAATCTTCACGCCGAAAGGACGGGCATATTCACAGAGCTGACGGATATCCTCTACCGTGTTGCCGGCCGCCTGACGGGCACCGAAATGGTCGGCACCGATATAGACGGCATCAGCACCATGATCGATAGCCGCCTTACCGACCTCCAGATTCTTGGCAGGAGCCAAAAGTTCCAATGTACGCATCTTACAAACGGAGAAAGGGATTAATGAATATCATCAATATTATACGGAGTCTCTTGATAGACATAATAGTCTATCCAGTTACTATAGAAGAGGTTGGCAGCCGAGCGCCACGTCACCATCGGTTTCTTCGTAGGATCATCATCCTCATAGTAATGCAACGGCAACTCCACGTCATCACGCTTGCCGAGGTCCCGCTTATACTCTTTATCCAACGTATTGGGAGCATATTCGAGATGACCGAGAATATAGAACTCACGGCCTTCACGGGAGGTAACGATACAAACGCCTGCCTCTTTCGACTCTGCAATGATATGCAGGTCCGGTACCTTTTTAATATCCCGCTTCCTTACCTCTGTATGGCGGCTGTGAGGCATCATGAACGTGTCGTCAAAGCCACGGAAAATAGGCAGTTTCGGATCACAGGGCTTCGTACGGAAGATGCCGAAACACTTCTTGGGCAACAAGTATTTCTGAATACCATAGAAATGATACAGTGCCGCCATAGCGCCCCAGCAAAGATAGAGGGTAGACCACACATTCTTCCGGGCCCAGTCGAAGATGCCATTGATCTCCTTCCAGTAATCTACATTCTCGTAAGGAACGGTCTCCACGGGAGCTCCCGTAACGATCATACCGTCAAACTTCTGCTGCATGAGTTCCTTGGAGTCGCGATAGAACATCTTCATATGTTCAATGGGCGTGTTCTTCGGCGTATGACTGCGGAGCTTCATAAAGTAAATCTCCATCTGCAACGGCGTATTCGACAACAGCCGGATGAGGTCCGTCTCCGTCGTGATCTTCAACGGCATGAGGTTGAGGATGACGATACGCAGCGGACGAATCTGCTGAGAATGAGCACGTGTCTCATCCATGACGAAGATATTCTCTCGCTTCAGAATATCAATAGCGGGCAATTGATCGGGTAATCTTAACGGCATAAAAATCCTTTCTCAAAATCTTTTTGCAAAAATAACAAAAAAATCGCAGATAATCACGAAGATCACCTGCGATTTATATTTTTATAAGTATTTTATTTTACCACAGCTGCAGACGCTCGCTCTCGGGAATCCACATCTTGTCACCTTTCTTGACATCGAAAGCCTTATAGAAAGCATCAATATGGGGCAGCGCACCATTGACACGCCACTCGCCAAGGGCATGAGGATCACTCTTCACACGATTGCGGATCTCTGCATCCGTGATGTTTCCGGCCCATACACCAGCATAGGCAACGAAGAAGCGCTGGTCGGGAGTGAGACCATCAATGGTCTTCAGCGGTTTCTTTGCCGTAGCATTCTTGTAAGCATTGAAAGCCACCTGCAGACCTCCGTGATCTGCGAGGTTCTCACCGAGGGTGAAATGACCATTGGCATGGAGTCCGGGGAGTACCTCGATATGATCGAAGAACTGTGCGTAACTCTCTGCACGCTGGTTGAAATTCTTGGCATCGGAAGCTGTCCACCAGTCATGGAGATTACCATTAGCATCATACTGACGGCCCTGGTCGTCAAATCCGTGTGTCATCTCATGACCAATGACAACGCCGATAGCACCATAGTTGAAGGCGGCATCAGCCTTCGGGTCGAAGTAAGGATACTGCAGAATACCGGCAGGGAAACAAATCTCATTCGTCGTCGGGTTATAATAAGCATTGACCGTCTGCGGTGTCATGAACCACTCGTCACGATCCACAGGCTTACCGGCTTTACGACTGATTTCATCCTCAATATCGAAAGCACGGCAGGCAAGGATATTGTCGTAGAAACTCTTCTTCGGATCAATAGTCAACTTACTGTAGTCTTTCCACTTGTTAGGATAACCGATCTTTACATAAAACTTGTTGAGCTTCTCGTGAGCGTTGGCTTTCGTAGAATCACTCATCCAGGTCTGTGCATCGATACGCTGGCCGAGAGAAACCTGGAGATTATGCACGAGTTCCTCCATCATTTTCTTGGAAGAAGCGGGGAAATACTTACCAACATAGATCTTGCCGAGTGCCTCACCGAGCTGTCCCTGTACCTGAGAGGTAGCACGCTTCCACAGAGGATAATCCTCCTTACGGCCACGCATCGTCTTACCGAAGAAGTCGAAGTTGGCCTGACGGATCTCATCGGTGAGGTAACTGCTGCTGCCACTGATGACGTCCCAGTCAAGGATAGCCTTCAGGTCATCGGTGGTATAGAGACCAATCATCTTATCGAGAGCTGTAAAGAACTTCGGCTGACCGACGATGACACTCTCGATGGCTGTAGCGGGGATACCCTCTGCCTCTGCCTCACGGTTGATGTCAAGATTCGGATAGTTCTCATTAAACTCAGCAAGACTCATCTTGTTGTAATTGGCCACTGGGTCACGGAGCTCGGTATTGTTCTTACTGACAAGGGCCAGGAGCGTCTCGATCTTGAAGACTGCCTTGGCACGCTTCTTTGCTGTAGCATCATCAAAGCCATAGAGACGGAACATCTTCTGCAGATAGTCCTGATAGGCTTTACGGATAGCTACTGTAGCAGAGTCGTTATTGACATAGTAGTCTTTCTGACCAAGCGTCAGACCTCCCTGGGAAAACTGAAGAATATTCATCTTCACGTTCTTGTCATCGGGTGCGAAATAGGAACCATATTGAGTACCGAAACCAAACTTGGCATATTTCAACTCAATATCCCGGAGTGCCTTCTTGTTCTGGGCCTGTTCAATCTCATCGAGATAAGGCTTCACGGGAGCCAGGCCTTCCTTGTTTCGACGGTCGACATCGAGAGCCAGCTTGTAGAAGTCACTGAGCTTCTGCTCAATAGTTCCCTGCTTATACGTCTTCTTCTTCAGTTCAGCAAGGATACCATTAATACGCTTGTCATTGGTCTCCTGGAGCTGGTCGAAACTGCTGTAACGACTGTAGGCAGCAGGCAGCGGATTCAGTTTCTGCCAACCACCGGTGGCATACTCGTAGAAGTCGTCCTGGGGACGTACCTTCTTGTCGAAATTTTTCTCATACAGTCCCGTCTGACTCTGCGCCATGGCAGCAGGAGCAACCATGAGCATCATCATCGGGAGAATACCTTTAATATTCATAAGCTTATTGTTAAATTGTATATTTGCCTCCGTAGGTGCGGCCCTTGTGGCCGTCCTAAAGGCAATTAGGACGGCCACAAGGGCCGCACCCTACGGTGGATCATTGTTTCAGTTCCTCCAACTGGGCTGAGAGTTCGAACCAGTGGTCGTTTTCGGCATCAAGAGCTGTCTTCACGGACGTATATTCCGTAACGAGTTCCATATTCGACGCGTTTTTAGGATCCATGAGAAGTTTGTCAAGTTCCTTGATACGCGCCTCCATGGTGGCAATCTTCTTCTCACTTTCTTTCACGGCCTTCTCAGCCTTGGAGATCTTTTTTCGGAGGGCCTTTCGTTGTTCATAAGAAATCTCGCTCCCCTGCCCATCTCCATTGGGAAGGGGAGAAGATTGTACTTTCTCTTTCTGCGCTTCAGAGTTGTGAGACATTTCATTCCCATCTTCTTTTGGAGATGGGTTGGGAGTGAGGCTTTCTTCGATGGTTTCTGCATGATGCGCTCTCAGATAGTCGTAGATACCACCGAGATGCTCCACAACTTTTCCACCACCAAACTCATACACCTTACTGACAAGGCCATCGAGGAACTCACGGTCATGGCTGACGATGATAGCCGTTCCGTCGAAAGCCTTGATTGCTTCTTTCAGCACATCCTTTGACGGCATGTCAAGATGGTTCGTCGGCTCATCAAGGATAAGGAGGTTCACCGGTTCAAGGAGCAGACGAATCATGGCCAGACGGGAGCGTTCACCACCGGAGAGGACCTTCACATATTTCTCAGAGGTCTCACCACCGAACATGAAAGCGCCGAGAAGATCATTGATCTTCAAGCGCATCTCTCCCGTAGCAACATCATCGATAGTCTGATAGATCGTCTTGTTCTCATCGAGGAGCTGCGCCTGGTTCTGTGCGAAATAACCGATCTGCACATTATGTCCGATCTTCAATTTTCCAGTAAAAGGAATCTCACCCATGATACATTTTACGAGTGTAGACTTTCCCTCACCATTCTTACCGACGAAAGCAACTTTCTCACCACGCTTGATCGTGAAGGTAACATGATCGAAAATCGTATGGGTACCATAATCTTTCCGCACATCATCACAAATCACGGGATAGTCACCACTGCGCAGACACGGCGGAAATTTCAGATGCATAGCACTATTGTCGACCTCATCAACCTCTATGGGAACGATTTTCTCCAGCTGACGGATACGCTGTTGTACCTGTACGGCCTTCGTAGCCTGGTAACGGAAGCGCTCAATAAACGCTTTAGTATCAGCAATTTCCTTCTGCTGGTTCTCGTAAGCCCTAAGTTGTTGCTCACGGCGCTCTTTGCGGAGGACGACATATTCGTCGTATTTCACGCGGTAGTCCTCGACATGCCCACAAGTGATCTCCAGGGTTCTATTTGTGACATTATTGATAAAGGCACGGTCGTGACTGACGAGGACGACGGCTTTCGCACTCTGCTGAAGGAACTGCACCAACCACTGTATACGTACGATATCGAGGTGGATCGTCGGCTCATCAAGTAAGAGGACATCAGGATGGCGAAGGAGAATCTTCGCCAGTTCGATACGCATACGCCAACCACCGGAGAACTCCTTCGTTGGACGGTCAAAGTCATCACGAGTGAAACCAAGGCCTACAAGCGTCCGCTCCATCTCCGCCTCATAATTCTCACCACCCATCATCATGAAGCGCTCATGCTCTTGGGTGAAAGTCTCGATGAGCTTGGCATAACTGTCACTCTCATAATCGGTACGGTCAGCCATCTCCTGTTGCATCTTCTCCAGACGCGCCTGAAGTTTTGTCGTGTCGGCGAAGGCCTTGCGTGTCTCTTCCCTTACGGTAGTATCATCGGAGATCTTCATCACCTGAGGGAGATAACCAATGGTGCAGTCGTTGGGGATAGACACCGTACCCGCCGTGGGCTTCTGCAGTCCACAGAGGATCTTAAGCATCGTCGACTTCCCTGCGCCGTTCTTACCGACGAGAGCGATACGGTCGTTAGGGTTGATTACAAAACTGACATCCGTAAAGAGCGGTTTGACACCAAACTCTACCTTCAGTCCTTCTATAGAAATCATAATAAAGTGTTATCCAATAAAAAAAAGATGGCATTCCCCTCAGCAGGAAATGCCATCTCTATTCCTTTCAGACATCAGGGAAAGATTACTTCACCTTGTCTACGATAGCCTTGAAAGCCTCGGGATTGTTCATAGCGAGGTCAGCGAGGACCTTACGGTTGATCTCGATACCTGCCTTGTGAAGAGCACCCATCAACTGGCTGTAACTCATGTTCTCCAGACGGGCAGCAGCATTGATACGCTGAATCCACAGAGCGCGGAAGTTGCGCTTCTTCGTGCGACGGTCACGGTAAGCATAAGTAAGACCTTTCTCCCAAGTGTTCTTGGCTACTGTCCAGACGTTCTTGCGAGCGCCATAGTAACCCTTGGTGAGTTTCAGAATACGTGTTCTCTTTGCTTTGGAAGCTACGTGATTAACTGATCTTGGCATAATTTTGTAGTTTTAAAAGTTCGACTCCAGTGATGATTAGCGCAAGTTGAGCAAGTCACGTACCTGCTTACGGTTTGCTGCATCGATGAGGGTAGCACCCTGCAGATTACGCTTCTGCTTCTTCGTCTTCTTAGTCAAGATGTGACTGTGGAAAGCGTGATGACGCTTAATCTTACCTGTACCGGTGAAACGGAATCTCTTCTTGGCACCGGAATTAGTCTTTACTTTTGGCATTTTTTGTTGTTATTTAAATTGTTATTAATAATAGGTGGCAACGCATATACCAAGCGCAACGCACCTCTTTTCCTTATTTATTCTCTGCCAGTTTCTTTAGCGCCTCTCCACCTTTAACATCGGCGAGCGTGCCATGGGCCTTTGCCCCAGCTTCCTTCTGAGCTTTGACAGCAGCCTTCTCAGCAGCCTCAGCCTCTTCACGATCACGCTTCTGCTGACTCTTCTTGGCAACACCACTCTTCTTCGGGGCGATATAGAGGAACATCTTCTTACCTTCGAGTTTAGGCATCTGCTCTACCTTACCAAGTTCCTCAAGATCATTGGCAAAACGGAGGAGGAGAACCTCGCCCTGTTCCTTGAAGAGGATACTACGACCACGGAAGAACACATAGGCACGAACTTTATTACCGTCCGTAAGGAACTCCTTGGCATGCTTGAGCTTGAACTGGTAGTCATGCTCATCGGTCTGAGGTCCGAAACGGATCTCCTTCACCTCTACCTTCACCTGCTTCTGCTTCATCTCTTTCTGATGTTTCTTCTGCTGGTAAAGGAACTTAGAATAGTCAATGAGACGGCAGACGGGTGGCTGAGCATTGGGAGAGATCTCCACAAGATCAACGCCCTGCTCGCGGGCCATATTCAGTGCCTGACGAGTAGGCATAACCTCTGAGCCATTGTCACTTACAACACGAACCTCGCGGATATGAATCTGTTCATTCACGCGATATTGATTCTTCAATTGTTTCTTCTTGTCATTCTTCATGAACTGTTCTAAACTTGTTCTTTTTTGATAATCGGCTGCAAAGTTACTTATTTTTCGTCGATTAGCCAAACTTTTTCCAAACTTTTTTTCTTTTTACCGTAGGGTGCGGCCCTTGTGGCCGTCCTAATAGCCACGTTGTATGAAATTCCTGGTTAGGACGGCCACAAGGGCCGCACCCTACGATGGGAAATTATGGCACTGTCGACAGCGTCTTCATCCCAACCATGTTTCGCCAACGATCCACCCTGGTGGCATCGAGCAACGGAGCAAGCTGTCGATGACCGTCAGTGGTAGTAACATATTGGGTGCCGAAACGCTGAGGACGGCCTTCGAGTACATCTAGTCGGTCCTGCAGTTGGGCAAGCGCTTCGGGACCGAGATCTCCTGTTGCAGCTCCGATAGCAAGTACTGGCATCTCTTTACGAATGATATCCGCGGGGGCATGAAGAATCACGAGCCATAAAGCAACAGAGGCATCCTGCACTTTTGACATTGACACCCATCCGCAGGAGTCAAGGATAGCCACGGCATCATGGAGCGACTCTTGGCTATCCATTCCCAGAGTGTTATAGAGGGAGTCCGTTATCTCCGGATAACCCGTACTGCGCCGGAGCAGTTCCACCCATTTCGTATTATTCGTCGGATCCTTCGTAGCCAATGCGAGGATATGACACATCAAAGGATGGTCGGTCATCGCCTCGATGGCTTTCTTCTCCGCCTCTTTCTGTTTATGGAGGTCAGAAGCAGGGTCTTCGTTGTTGATCTTCCCCTTCAGAACATAGAAATCTGATTCCAATGACCGGTCGGCATCCAGAATTCTGATGCCTTTAGAAATGAATGTTCGCGCCTCAGCATACCGTTTCAAGAGTCCCGTAACACGGGCGAGATGGTAGAGCATGCGTGCCGTCTGAAAGTTATTTTTCTCAGCGGCACGATGAAGACAACGGTAGGCTGTGAGAGAGTCTCCGAGTTGTTCATACGTCATACCTGCCATATAGAGCGTGTTCACCGTCGTATCCCCAAGAGCTATGAGCCGGTCATAAATATGGGAGGCCTCGCGAAACTGTCGTTGGTAGAAATAACCGAAGGCATACTGTCGGTTGACAAGGATATTCGTAGAGTCCCGACGGGAATAGGCTTGCACATATTGAATAGCCTCCGGTGAAAAATCACAGAGATTGAGAGCAGCCGCCAGTTCCGAGACAATTTGTCCGTCATCGGGGAAACGGGCCACAAGGGCTTTCCCCACGGGGATACACTGTCCATAGTCTTTCTGAAAATAATAGCCATAGAACAGTTGCCGATAAGCATCATGGGTGAGGCTGTCAGGGGGTAAAGCCTTTAAGATTTTCGCACAACGGTTATAGTCCGCCCGCTGGTAATAACAGTCGGCAATCCTGAGTTTAACGGAAACCGTCGACCTCACCCTCTCTGCTTTCTGATAGGCTTCGAGAGCATGAAACACGTCATACCGCGCTGCACAACTGTCACCAATGGTCAAAAGCTGCTGATAGGTCTGCGCATAAAGAGTGACAGACAACATGAGAAAGAGGAAGATTGTCTTTATTCGTTGCATGCTACTATTCTAATAAATATTACTTCTTAACACTTTTACGTTTGTTCTTTATTCCGTCAACAAAAAAAGACTGAGTAACAGATATTACATATCCTGTGATGAATAAATAATATCTGTTACTCTGTCCCAATCTTAAAGAAGCCCAAGTCTGGGCGTGTCTTGCATATCTTCACCCCGATCTCGTAAGGACCTCCCCTTTCGGGGAGGAACTTAAGTTAGGTCTATTCCACTGCTGCCTGTGCTGCTGCAAGACGAGCGATAGGTACACGGAAGGGAGAGCAGCTGACATAGTCGAGGCCGACACGATGGCAGAATTTCACGCTGTTAGGCTCACCACCGTGCTCACCACAAATACCGCATTTCAGTGACGGTTTGGTGGAGCGGCCTTTCTTCACACCCATTTCCACGAGCTGTCCGACGCCTGTCTGGTCGAGTACCTGGAAGGGATCAACCTCAAGGATCTTACCGTCGAGATAAGTAGGCAGGAAACGGCCGACATCATCACGACTGTATCCGAAGGTCATCTGTGTGAGGTCGTTGGTACCGAAACTGAAGTAGTCAGCATACTTCGCGATTTCATCTGCGGTGAGGGCTGCGCGCGGGATCTCGATCATCGTACCGAGCTTGAAGTCTACTTCCATGCCCTCTTCGGCAAAGAGTTCCTTGGCGGCGGCACGGATGACCTCCTGCTGCTGACGGAGTTCCTTATAGGTACCTACAAGGGGCACCATGATCTCCGGCATCGGATGATAGCCCTGGCGCTTGAGTTCAATGGCGGCACCGAGGATAGCCTTGGTCTGCATTGTCGTGATCTCAGGATAGGTGATGCCGAGGCGGCAGCCACGTAGGCCGAGCATCGGGTTCACCTCCTGGAGACTGGCGACACGGCGCTGGATCTCCTCAAGGCTCTTGCCCATCTCCTCAGCCATCTCCTGCTGACCCTTCTCATCCTTCGGCACAAACTCATGGAGCGGCGGGTCAAGAAGTCGGATGTTAACAGGATGACCATCCATACATTTCAGAATTCCGATGAAGTCCTTCTTCTGCAACGGCAACAGTTTTGCCAGTGCCGTCTCGCGGCCTTCTTTTGTATCAGCGAGAATCATCTCACGCATCGGTTTTATCTTATCCTTGTCGAAGAACATGTGTTCCGTACGGCACAGACCGATACCGATGGCCCCAAAGCGCTTGGCTACCTCAGCATCATGAGGCGTGTCGGCATTCGTACGGACAATCATTCGGGTATATTTGTCACAGAGACTCATCAGTTCAGCAAAATCTCCCGATACCTCTGCCTCCTTGGTCTTCACCTGACCGGCATAGACCTCACCGGTGGAACCGTTAAGGGAGAGATAGTCACCCTCATGAAGTACAGTACCGTCGATCTCTACGGTACGGGCTTTATAGTCGACATTGATTGCACCGGCACCGGAGACGCAGCATTTACCCATGCCACGGGCAACGACGGCAGCATGAGAAGTCATACCACCACGGGCCGTAAGGATACCCTCGGCGGCACTCATACCGGCGAGATCCTCAGGAGATGTCTCGATACGAACCATGACCACCTGATGACCGTCATCATGCCATTTCGACGCGTCATCGGCGAAGAAAACGATCTGCCCGCAGGCAGCGCCAGGAGATGCCGGGAGACCGCGTGTGAGGACCTTAGCCTCCTTCAGCGCCTGCTTGTCGAAGACGGGATGGAGGAGCTCGTCGAGTTTGTTCGGCTCACAGCGCTGGATGGCTGTTTTCTCATCGATAAGTCCCTCATGTAGCAGATCCATGGCAATCTTCACCATGGCCGTTCCCGTGCGCTTACCGTTACGGGTCTGGAGGAACCACAATTTACCCTCCTGGACCGTGAACTCCATATCCTGCATGTCGTGGTAATGCTTCTCAAGCTTGTCTTGCAGGGCGTTGAGCTGCTGATAGAGCTCGGGCATAGCCTCTTCCATCGACGGGAACTTGGCGGCACGGATCTCCTCGGAGATGCCCTGTTGCTTGGCCCAGCGCAGGGAGCCCTCTTTCGTAATCTGCTGTGGCGTACGGATACCTGCGACGACATCCTCACCCTGTGCATTGATCAGATACTCACCATTGAAACGGTTCTCTCCCGTGGCTGCATCACGGCTGAAGCAGACACCGGTAGCTGAGGTGTCACCCATATTACCGAAGACCATGGCCATGACGCTCACGGCAGTACCCCACTCCTGCGGAATACCCTCCATCTTACGATAGAGAATGGCACGCTCGTTCATCCATGAATCAAAGACAGCACAGATGGCGCCCCAAAGCTGGTCTACAGGATTCTCGGGGAAGACGGAGCCCGTCTGCTGCTTAATAGCCTCCTTAAAGAGGACAACGAGCTGCTTGAGCTCATCGACATTCATCTCATTGTCGAGGACGATGCCACGCTGGCTCTTCACCTTCTGTATAATGGCCTCGAAGGGATCGATGTCGTCCTTGTTGACGGGTTTCATACCGAGGACGACATCACCGTACATCTGTACGAAACGGCGGTAACTGTCGTAGGCGAACCGCTCATTGCCGGTCTTCTTGGCAAGACCTTTGACGACCTCATCATTAAGACCGAGGTTGAGAATCGTATCCATCATACCCGGCATGGAGGCGCGGGCACCGGAACGAACACTAACTAAGAGGGGATTCTCCGGGTCTCCGAAAGTAGAGTTCATGAGTTTCTCAATATGGTGGATACTCTTCTCGACATCATCCTTGAGAAGGGCGACGACATCATCCTTTCCTTTCTCGAAATATTCATTGCAAACATCAGTAGTGATGGTAAATCCCGGTGGTACGGGGACACCGATAAGGTTCATCTCTGCCAAGTTGGCTCCTTTTCCTCCGAGGAGGTTGCGCATGTCGGCACGGCCTTCTGCCTGTCCGTTACCGAACGTATAAACTCTTTTTTCGCTCATAGCTTTTTGAGGTTGTAGGTTTTAATTTATTATTTTGTATTGTCTATTCTATACCTTGGTAATTTGTCATTTAGATATTGCAAATATACGCATTATTCTCTTTTCTACCAAATTTTTCTCCTATTTTTTGCCATGCCAGCCTTACATTTTTAGTGTTTACGCAAACAACGACCATCATGTTTTTGTCAATCCCTTTGCAAGGTCATGGAAAAATGCGTAAATTTGCAAACAAAAACGAACAAAGAATACAGTATGAGTAAAAATAAGAAACCGCTCCCATTGTTGGAGCATGTCAGGATCGAGTCCGTTGCTGCCGAAGGGAAGTGCGTAGCCCATGTCAACGACCTCGTCGTCTTCGTCCCCTTCTGTGTCCCCGGAGATGTCTGTGACCTTCAGGTGACTCGTAAGAAGCACCACTATGCCGAGGCGCGCGTGGAACGCTTCATCGAGAAGAGCCCCCTGCGCACGGAGCCCGTCTGTGCCCATTTCGGTATCTGTGGCGGCTGCAAATGGCAGAACCTGCGCTATGAGGAACAGATTAAGGCGAAGCAGCAGCAAGTCTACGACCAGCTCTCCCGCATCGGCAAGATAGAATTGCCGGAGTTCGACCCCATCCTCGGTTCGAAGAAGATCTTCGAATACCGTAACAAGCTCGAGTTCGGCTGTGCCAACAAACGGTGGTATACGAAAGAGGAGCTCGCCGCCCTTCCCGAAGGAACGGGTCTCGGCGGTGGTGCCATCGGCTTCCATATCACGGGCGCTTTCGACAAGATCTATCCCATTGAGAAATGCTGGCTCATGGACGACCTCCACAACAAGATCCGCAACTCCATCCGTGACTATGCCCTGCAGACAGGCATGACTTTCTATGACATCCGCGCCCAACATGGCTTACTGCGTGACATCATGATCCGCAACAGTCACAGTGGCGAGTGGATGGTTCTCGTACAGTTCCATTACGATGAGGACGGTGACGAGGAGCGTGCCCGCGGCCTGATGGAACATCTCGCCACGACATTCCCCGAGATCACGTCGCTGCTCTATGTCAACAATCAGAAAGGTAACGACACGTTCAATGATCTGCCCCTTATATTATATAAAGGTAAGGACCATATCTTTGAACTCATGGAGGATCTAAAGTTCAAGGTCGGTCCGAAGAGTTTCTATCAGACAAATACGGACCAAGCCCATGTGCTCTATTCCGTGGCCAGGAAGTTCGCCGGACTAACGGGGAAGGAGCTCGTCTACGACCTCTATACGGGTACGGGAACGATCGCCAACTTCGTAGCGCGCCAGGCCCGTCAGGTCATCGGCATCGAGTATGTTCCCGAAGCTATTGAGGACGCGAAGGTGAACAGTGAGATCAACCATATCGACAACACCCTCTTCTATGCCGGTGACATGAAGGATATCCTTACCGACGACTTCATCCGTGAGCATGGCCGTCCCGATGTCATCATCACCGATCCGCCCCGTGCCGGCATGCATCCCGACGTGGTGAAGGTCATCCTCAACGCTGCGCCCTCACGTATCGTCTATGTCAGTTGCAACCCTGCCACGCAGGCCCGTGACCTGCAGCTCCTCGACGTGGCCTATAAGGTCATAGAGGTCCAGCCCGTAGATATGTTCCCCCACACGCCACATGTGGAGAATGTTGTATTATTAGAAAAAAAATGAAGACTCTTTTTTCTTTAGCTGCCGCCTCCGTTGCCCTTACGGCACAGGCGCAAAAAATTCACTACCCCACGGCACCACATGACGATACCGTGGATGACTATTTCGGCGTGAAGGTCGCCGATCCCTACCGTCCGCTGGAGAACGACACCGCTGCCGCCACGGCGGCATGGGTGAAGGCGGAGAATGCCATCACCGATGCCTATCTCGCGAAGATCCCCGAGCGCCAACAACTTCTCAAACGCATGGAGGAGTGTGCCAACTACGAGCGTGTCGGCGCCCCGTTCTACGAGAAGAGTACGGGGAAATGGTATTTCTATCGCAACAGTGGTCTGCAGAACCAAAGTGTGCTGTATGTCATGGACAAATTAGGCGACGAGCAGCACGCCCGTGTATTCCTTGATCCGAACCGCCTCTCCACCGACGGCACCGTGGCGCTGAAAGGCATCTATTTCTCCCACAACGGGAAATATTGTGCCTATGCCATCTCCCGCAGTGGCAGCGACTGGCAGGAGTTCTATGTTCTCGACACCCATACGGGACAGTTGCTGAAAGACCATATCGAATGGGCGAAATTCTCCGGGGCTGCCTGGCAGGGCGACGGCTTCTACTATAGTGCTTACGACAAGCCCGGCAGTGCCCATGCCTACAGCAGTAAGAACAGCACCCATAAGATTTTCTACCACCGTATCGGTACGCCGCAGAGCGCCGACCGTCTGTTCTACCAGAATGCCGCCTACCCCATGCGTTTCTATGACACGGATGTCAACGACGAGGAGACGGCGCAGCTACTCTATGAGAGTGGTGCCGGAGCCGGCAATACCGTCTTTATCCGTGATCTAAGAAAACCTGACAGCCAGTTCATGCAGATGACGGCGGATATGGACAACACCTACGCTCCTATCGGTTTCGTCGGTGACACCTTATATATATTAACGAACGACGGGGCGCCACGCTACCGTCTCATGGCAACAACGATCGACCATCCTGGTTTCAGCGACTGGAAGACGGTCATCCCGGAGAAGGAGGATGTCCTTGAGTCTGCGGCCCTCATCAACGGTCGTCTCGTCCTGCAGTATATGAAGGATGCCTCCGACCGTGCCTATGTCTATTCTCTAGACGGACAACCGGAGCACGAGATCATGCTCCCTGGACTCGGCAGCATTGATATCAGTGGTGACAAGAACCGTCCGGAGTGTTTCATCTCTTACTGGTCATTCACCCAACCGACGACGGTGTACCGTTATGACTTTACGAAGAACCGCCTCACACCGTTCCTCGTTCCGAAGACGAACTTCAGCACGAAGGACTATATCACGCGACAGGTATTCTTCCGGAGCAAGGACGGCACACGGGTCCCGATGTTCATCACAATGAAGAAGGGCACACGCCTCGACGGCCGTAACCCGTTGCTGCTCTATGGCTATGGTGGTTTCAACATCTCCATGCCGCCAAACTTCTCATCCTCCCGCATTCCCTTTCTCGAGCGTGGCGGTATCTATGCCCAGGTCAACCTGCGTGGTGGCGGCGAGTATGGTGAGGCATGGCATCTTGCGGGAACGAAGATGCACAAGCAGAATGTTTTCGACGACTTCATCGCCGCGGCGGAATATCTCATCGCCAATAAGTATACCGACACCAATCACCTCGCCATCAACGGTGGCAGCAATGGTGGTCTGCTGATCGGTGCCGTGATGACGCAGCGCCCCGACCTCTTCAAGGTGTGCATTCCCCAGGTGGGTGTCATGGACATGCTGCGCTATCATAAGTTCACCATCGGCTGGAACTGGGCATCCGACTATGGCACGTCAGATGACAGTAAGGAGATGTTCGAGTATCTCAGGAGCTACTCCCCACTCCATAATCTCCGTCCGGGCGTGAAATATCCGGCGACACTCATTACGACGGCTGATCACGACGACCGTGTGGTACCGGCACATAGCTTTAAGTTCGCCGCCACCCTCCAGGCGGATAACGCCGCTGACACGCCGACACTCATCCGCATCGACAGCAAGGCCGGCCACGGTGGAGGCAAACCGCTGAGCAAGCGCCTCGAAGAGCAGGCGGATATCTATGCCTTCATCCTGCATATGATCCACTCGTAGGGTGAATTTCCAACGTAGGGTGCGGCCTTTGTGGCCGTCCTAAAGGGGACTTGTGGCGTTAGGGCGCCCACAAGGGGTGCCCCTACGGTGGCAGACAACCCACAAGGGGCGCACCCTACGGTGGCACATAAAAAAAGCCCGCTTCACAGCGGGCTTAATTTTTTATACAAAAACATTATGAAATCTATTTGTCTAGCGAACAAGATTAATTATGGCTAAGGATTGATTTCCTTATCACGGTTGCAAAGGTACGGCGTTTTTCCCATTCCCACAATACCCAAAATGGGGTATATTTCCCCCGATCCACAAGGGCCGCACCGTGCAAGAGGATTCTTCTTAATAATTCTTAAATTTTACCATTTTCTTACGATTTCATGAAGAAAGTATGAAAAAAAGTTCGTAACTTTGCACCGCTTTTTATATTGGGGGCATTCGCCCCTGACGGAAAATGGCATTGAATTTGCAATAGGTATTAGGAACATAAAATAGGATAAACACTTAAAATAATTTTTGAGGTATGGGAATGCGTCAATTAAAAATCAACAGAAGTATTACGAACCGCTCCAGTGAGGCACTTGACAAGTACCTCGCCGAGATTGCCCGCGAGCCGATGGTGAGCGTGGACGAGGAGATCGAACTGGCGGAGAAGATCCGCAAGGGCGGTAAAGAGGGCGAGCGTGCCAAGGAGAAACTGGTACGTGCGAACCTCCGCTTCGTCGTCTCTGTTGCCAAGCAATATCAGCATCAGGGTCTGTCGCTCACCGACCTCATCGACGAGGGCAATATTGGTCTCGTCAAGGCAGCGGAGAAATTCGATGAGACCCGTGGTTTCAAATTCATCTCTTATGCCGTATGGTGGATCCGTCAGAGCATCATGCAGGCTATCGCCGAACAGAGCCGTATCGTCCGTCTGCCGTTGAACCAGGTAGGTGCCGTGAGCAAGATCTCCCAGGCTACGAGCAAGTTCGTCCAGGAGCATAACCGTCGTCCTTCCGTTCAGGAGCTCGCCGAGATTCTCCACATGGATGAGCTGAAGATCGAGCAGAGTCTGAATGCCGACTCTCACCACATGAGTATCGACGCGCCGTTTGGTGATGATGACGAGAACTCCATGGCTGATGTCCTCGCTTCCGGCTCAGACAGTCGTACGGACCGTCAGGTCGATTTCGAGTCGATGGCCACGGATCTCGACAAAGTCCTTAACGGTGTATTGAAAGACCGTGAGCTGAAAATCCTCAAGGCTTGTTTCGGCATCGGCTGCCATGAGCGTGGCTTGGAGGAGATCGGTGAGGAGTTCGGTCTTACCCGTGAGCGTGTCCGTCAGATTCGTGAAAAGAGCATCGCCAAGATCCGCGAGAGTGGCAATGCCAAGATTCTGATGAAATACTTGGGATAAAGCCTCACCCCCAACCCTAAGGCCTACCCAAGCCCTCCCTAAAGGGAGGGATGTTGAAATGTCTCTTCCCTTACATGAGGATAAAATAATACGCCCTTCTATCCCGGCACAACGGGATGGAAGGGCGTGTCGCGTTTCTGCCACCGTAGGGGCACCCCTTGTGGGCGCCCTAACCGCCACAATTTCCTATTAGGACGGCCACAAGGGCCGCACCCTACGAAGGGAAGAGACACATGAACATCCCTCCCTTTTGGGAGGGCTTGGGTAGGCCTCTTTTTTACTGGTGTTGCTCCCTCAGCAAGTCATTGACGGTCTTGACGGGGTTGAAGGTGCTCAGGGGGACCTCAACGAAGACTGTGTTCCAGTCACTCATGGCACCATTCCACAGTCCAGGAAGCTCGAGAGCCTTCAGATCACGGCCGTTCTTGCTCTTGTGGGAGATGAAGCCCGTCGTCTTATCGACATACTTCCGCAGATCAAAGGGATGGCCCTCATAATCCTTCGTGCCACAGACGAGGTCCACGGGGTTGAAATGGGTGCCGTTCTTGAACATATCCATATACTCAGCGTTACTCTGGTCAATCTGTGAACTCTCAAGAATCTGCAAAGAAATAGTACCGTCTTGATTGTATACGAGGAACGGACCGCCACCGGGCTCGCCGACATTCTTTACCACGCCACAGACACGCATCGGACGATTCAACTTCTCCCGCAGATAGATCACGAGGTCGGCATCCTCAAGTTCCTTGATATCGGGCTTACGACAACAGAGGTCACGCTGAATGAAACGAATGATCTCCTCGAGTTTCTCGTGGTTGTAGGTTCCACTGTCAAGGACCTTCAGATAGCCGAAGGCCTTCTGCTGCAGCGTCACGAGGATACCGGCGAGGATCTGCTTCCATGTCACCGTGTCCGTCTTCAACCGGTCAGGCACGACATTATCGATATTCTTGATAAAGATGACATCTCCGTCAATCTCGTTGAGATTCTCGATGAGGGCACCGTGGCCTCCGGGACGGAACAGCAGACTGCCGTCATCATTGCGGAACGGCGTATTGTCGGGATTGGCGGCGATGGTATCTGTAGACGGCTTCTGTTCACTGAATGTCACGTCATATTTCACGCCGAACATCTTTTCATACTTTCCTTTTACCTCGGCGACCTTCTGCTTGAAGAGAACGAGATGGTCATGGGAGACAGTGAAATGGACATGAGCCTCACCATCGCAGGCAGCATAGAGAGCCGCCTCTACGAGATGCTCCTCCATCGGCGTGCGGGGACCATCGGGATAGCTGTGGAAGAGCAGCAGGCCCTTCGGCAGGTTTCCGTAGTCGAGGCCCTTAGCCTCCAGGAGGTTGGCGACGACGGGCTTATACTGATACATACTCAGTAGTTGCATGATACTCTTGCCCTCATTCTCCTTACACTTGTCGCACAGGGCGTCACGGAAGGCGAACTTCTTGATATTGTCGAAGAAAGTCTTCTCGAAATCCGTCTGCGGCTCGTCATAGTCGGCATGGAGGAAGGCGAAGAGGTTCTTGAACATACGGCTGGCGGCACCAGAGGCGGGTACAAACTTCACCACCCGATGTCCGGCATCCTGATAGGCCGTCCATGCCTTACGGTAGCGGGCGCAGTCCTCTGCCTCGGGGCTCAGGATACCATTCCCCACGGAGGCGGCGGCAGCGAGCTTGAGATAGGGGAAGCCCGTCTTGATCTCCTCCAACTGGTGTAACACTTGTTCTTCGGTGATTCCACGCTGTGAAATCTGATCCAGGTCTTTTTTGTTTAGCATATTGTTATGGTTATTTATGTTGGTATATTTTCCTTTTGCAGGGGCCGTCCCTTGTGGCGGCCCGACGGCGGAACGCCGTTCATCGACCCCCAATGCCCGTCGCCCGAAGGGCGAATCGTAATGGGATTATTAGCGTGGCAGGGAATGCCGTTACCGGCATCGGGCCGCCACAAGGGACGGCCCCTGCAAGCCGTATATTTTCCACAAAAATAACAAGTTTTTCTGAAAAAGCGAAATAATTCCCCATTTTTTTGTAACTTTGCCATAGAAATGTAAGATCTTCCACCATAGGGGGCGGCCCTTGTGGCCGTCCTAACCGGGAATCGTGGCGTTAGGGCGCCCACAAGGGGTGCCCCTACGGTGGATAAAAATAATTGCGCCTATGAG
>JAQXXT010000096.1 GCA_029226205.1 Prevotellaceae bacterium | reverse complement strand
TGCCACGGCCCTCGTCGCCGTGCCGCGTGTCATACTCCGCATTGACAGTGACGGCAACGGCTACACCTTTTCTTATAGTAAGGACGGCAAGAGTTACCAGAGTCTCGGCACCCTCAACTGCAGTCTGCTGAGCACGGAGGTCGCTGGTGGCTTCACGGGCGTCATCATCGGTATGTACGCCACAGGAAAGACACAAGCAACATTCAGTGATTTCCAGTTTGAAGGAAAATAACACACTCAACAGTCCAATAAAATATTCGACAAACAAGATATATGTCAACAACAAAGAAAGCGCAACTCACCGACCGGAAATACCGAGTACCCTTCGTGCTCATCACCGGTCTGTTCTTCCTCTGGGGCTTCGCGCGCGCCATCCTCGACGTGCTGAACAAGCATTTCCAGAATGCTCTGGCCATCAGCATCACCCGTTCGGCATGGATCCAGATCACCACGTATCTCGGCTATTTCCTCATGGCCATCCCTGCCGGCTTCTTCATCAACCGCTTCGGCTATCGCCGTGGCGTCGTCTGCGGCCTTCTGCTCTTTGCCACGGGAGCCCTGCTGATCATCCCCGGCTCGATGACGGGCTCCTTCACGGCCTTTCTCGGATGTCTGTTCATCATCGGCGTGGGACTCGTCTTCCTAGAGACATCCGCCAACCCTTATGTCACGCAGCTTGGTCCAACGGAGACGGCAACAAGCAGACTGAACTTCAGTCAGAGCTTCAACGGCCTCGGTGGTATCTTCGCCACCCTCACCATCGGCCAGTTCCTTTTCAGTAACAACGACAAGGGCGGCAATGTCGCTATACCGTATGCCATCCTGGGTGTCATCGTTCTCGTCATCGCCTTCATCTTCTCCCGCGTGGAACTGCCGGAGATTCAGTATAAGACCACTGCCGAGGACCGCATGTCGGGGACGAAGATCATGAAACTCCTCAAACATCATCCGGCCTTCGTCTTCGGTCTGTTGGCGCTGCTGGCCTATGAGGTGGCAGAGATCTCCATCAATACCTATTTTATAAACTTCGTGACCGGTATGCACTGGATGACTGACCGCACGGCCTCCCTCGTACTGAGTTGTGCTCTCGCCTTCTTCATGATCGGCCGCTTCCTCGGATCGTGGGTCATGAGCCGTCACCGTCCGGAAGAAGTGCTCTTCGGCTGTGCCACGGGAAGTGTCTGCTGCATCGGTATCGTACTGTGCAACATCGGCGAGCTGTCACTCATCGGTCTCCTCGGCAACTATTTCTTTGAGGCCATCATGTTCCCCACGATCTTCTCGCTCTCCCTCCGCGGCCTGGGCAACCTGACCAAGAGTGCCAGTTCACTGTTGATGATGACGCCGATCGGCGGTTGCGGATTCCTCCTCATGGGACTCCTCGCCGACCGCACGCATCTCGTCTTGCCGTTCCTCATTCCCTTCACCGCCTTGCTGGTAGTATTTAGCTATGCTTATTTTGTAAGACGCAGTTGGCAAAAGGAAAAACGGGCCAATGGAATTTAAGGATATTAAGAAATTTATGTTTCTCTAACAATAAAATTGGCAACAATTCTTTGGTTTTTCCAAAGAAAATATTAAATTTGCAATCGGTTTCCGGAAAGGGGACCTGTTTCAGTAGTAAGATACTATTCATTTTTTAAAGATCATAGCATTATGGTAAATTACAAAGATCTCGGTCTCGTCAATACACGCGAGATGTTCAAGAGAGCAGTCAGTGGCGGTTACGCTATTCCGGCATTCAACTTCAACAACCTCGAGCAGCTTCAGGCTATCATCACAGCCGCTGCTACGCTGAAGTCTCCTGTCATTCTGCAGGTTTCCAAGGGTGCTCGTAACTATGCTAACCCGATCCTCCTCCGCTACATGGCAGAGGGTGCTGTAGAGTACGCAAAGTCTCTGGGATGCAACCATCCTGAGATCGTTCTCCACCTGGATCACGGAGACACCTTCGAGCTCGTCAAGAGCTGTGTCGATATGGGCTTCTCTTCTGTCATGATCGACGGTTCCAGCAAGCCTTACGAGGAGAACATCGAGCTGACCCGCAAGTGCGTAGAGTACGCTCATCAGTACGATGTTACTGTTGAAGCAGAGCTGGGTGTCCTCGCTGGTGTTGAGGATGAGGTTTCTGCCGAGGAGTCTCACTATACAAAGCCTGAGGAAGTTATCGACTTCAGCAAGCGTTCTGGCTGCGATAGCCTCGCTATCTCCATCGGTACTTCTCACGGTGCTTACAAGTTCAAGCCCGAGCAGTGCACACGTGACCCGAAGACAGGTCGTCTGATTCCTCCTCCTTTGGCATTCGACGTGCTGCATGAGATCGAGAAGAAGCTCCCTGGCTTCCCCATCGTTCTCCACGGCTCTTCTTCTGTTCCCCAGAAGTATGTCGATATCATCAACAAGTACGGAGGCAAGCTGCCTGACGCTGTCGGTATCCCCGAGGAGCAGCTTCGTGAGGCTGCCAAGAGCGCTGTCTGCAAGATCAACATCGACTCAGACTCTCGTCTGGCTTACACCGCAGGTGTCCGTGAGACGCTGGCTAACCATCCTGAGTACTTCGATCCTCGTCAGTATGGCAAAGTGGCACGTGCTTACATGACAGAGATGTACGAGCACAAGATCACCGACGTGCTCGGTTCTGACAACAAGCTCGCTAACCTCGACTAATCCTCGAGATTACAAGGTAAAATATAAGCGGATGTCCAATGGGCATCCGCTTTTTTTGTGGGGTGGCGGAACATGATGAATCATGTCCCTACGATAAAGGCCTTAGTCTTGCAGTCTCAAGAAAGCCTTCGGGAGATAATTGATGAGATCACCGGCGGTGAGACTCTCCTTACCAAGATCTTTGATAGCGAGGTCACCGGCAAGGCCATGGAGATACATGCCGAGACGGCAGGCATCAGCCTGACTATAGCCCCGTGCAAGAAGACCGGCGAGGATTCCCGTGAGGACATCACCACTTCCCGCTGTCGCCATACCGCTGTTGCCCGTGGGATTAAACTCCACATGACCATTAGGCAGACAAAGTGCGCTATAGTGACCTTTCAGAATGATATAAGCCTGACGCTGCTCCGCCATCTGCTGAGCTTTGCGCAGGCGGTCGAAGGAACCGTTGCAGGCGATGCCGACGAGGCGGTCAAACTCCTTCGGATGTGGCGTAAGGATCATGCCCTGTGGCAGTTGTTCGATCCACGCCCGGTGATTGGCAAGGATATTAATGGCATCGGCGTCAATGACAACGGGGCAAGTAGCCCTTCTGACCTGGGCAATCATGGCAATAGCCGTATTCTCCTGTTGTCCCAGTCCCGGACCAATTGCCAGAGCACTGTAAGGTGCCGTCTCCACGGGTTCAGAGAATGCCGTCTCTTCCTTATCCATCTGCAGGACAGCCTCAGGAACGGAGATCTGCATGATCTCATAGTTACGGCGCGGTGTATGGGTCGTCAGCTTTCCCACGCCGGCACGCAGACAGGCACGGGAGGCAAGGATAGCCGCTCCCGACATGCCATAACTTCCGGCGATGAGGAGTGCATGTCCCATATTCCCTTTGTGGGCGAAATCATTGCGCGGCATGAGTTTCCGACGCAGCTGTCCCTCTTCCAGCACCTGATAGACGGAGTCCGTCTTCTCCACGAATTCCGGAGAGAGCATGATATCAAGGACCTTCACCCTGCCGAGATACTGCTGGTTCTCAGAAAAGAACATCGAGAGTTTCTTCTGCTGCAGCGTCAGCGTGAGGTCCGCACGAAGGATATTCTGTCGGATGTTATACGTGTTGTCTTCCCCCATGAGTCCCGACGGCATATCGATACTCACCACCTTGGCATCACTCTGGTTGATATATTTCACCATAGCGGCGAAGCCACCGGCGAGCGGCTTGTTGAGTCCACTGCCGAAGAGACCGTCGATGACGAGGGTGTCGGCATTAAGCTCCGGCGGATCGAAGTCGAGTTTAATCTCCGTAAACTTCACCTTCTTCTGGTCGAGGAGACGCTGACGATTGCCGGCACAGTCCTCGGAGAGGTGGTCATGGATATTAAAGAGATACACACTGACCTGATAACCGTCATCAGCCAGGAGACGGCTGACAGCAAGGGCATCACCGCCATTATTCCCCGGTCCGGCAAAGACGACAACAGGAGTCTTTGCGCTCCATTCATCCTCGATGGCGCGCTTGATAGCCTTGGCCGCACGCTCCATCAGATCGATGGAAGAGATGGGCTCATGCTCTATCGTATATTTGTCATGCTCATGGATCTGAGCGTTCGTAAAAATCTTCATACGATGCAAAATTAATAAATTTACTTCATTCCATGACCTTTATTCGGTATATTTTTCGTAATTTTGCAACAAAATATTTTTCAAGCATCATTTCAACGCTCTTTTCAAGCTATGGACAAGGTAAAAATTAAGGATAAAACCTTCAAGACATTCATCCCGGAATCAGAGATTCTGAAACGTGTAGAAGTAGTAGCCAACAAGATCAATACGGATTTTGCCGGGAAAAATCCCTTGCTGCTGGCCGTCCTCAACGGCTCCTTTATCTTCGCTGCCGACCTGATGCGCTATCTCACCATCCCTTGTGAGATCTCCTTCGTCAAGCTCGCATCCTATGAAGGTACCAGTTCTACGGGAAAGATCAAGACCATGATCGGACTGAACAACGACATCAGCAACCGTCCCGTCATTATCGTCGAAGATATCGTCGACACGGGCAACACGATGAAGATGATGCTTGACCAACTCGGCACCAAAAATCCCGAGTCGATCCATATCTGTTCCCTCCTCGTCAAGCCCGGTAAACTGCAGGTGCCTCTGAACATCGAGTATGCCGCCATGGAGATCCCCAACGACTTCATCGTCGGTTATGGCCTCGACTATGACCAACAGGGCAGAAACCTGAGGGATATCTACGTGCTGGACGAAGATATCTAGTCTATCGTGATATCTAGTCTATCGTGAGCTATAGAATTCTATTGTGAGCTATCAACTCTTATAAAATAAAAATGAAGAATATTGTAATTTTCGGCGCTCCCGGTGCAGGTAAAGGCACACAGAGCGACAAGATGATTGAGAAGTACGGCTTCGGACATATCTCTACCGGTGACGTGCTCCGCAACGAGATCAAGAATGGTACAGAACTCGGCAAGACCGCCAAGGCTTATATCGACAAGGGTCAGCTGATCCCTGATGATCTCATGGTCAACATTCTGGCCAGTGTCTACGACACCTTCGGCAAGGATCACAAGGGCGTCATCTTCGACGGTTTTCCCCGTACCATCCCGCAGGCAGAAGCCCTGAAGAAGATGCTCGCTGAGCGTGGCCATAAGGTAGCTGCCATGATCGAGCTCGCCGTTCCTGAGGATGAGCTGATGAAGCGCCTCATCGAGCGCGGAAAGATCAGTGGTCGTAGCGATGACAACGAGGAGACGATCAAGAAGCGCCTCAATGTCTATCACACGCAGACGGCTCCTCTGATCGACTGGTACGAGAAAGAGGGTATCCATCATCATGTGGAGGGCCTCGGTACTGTCGACGAGATCTTCGCCCGTATCTGTAAGGTCATCGACAACCTGTAAATTCGCAACATATGATTGTCATGTTCCATTCATGCGGAACATGACAATCGTGTTCCATACATTTCAAACATCCCAAACATATATTATATTTATGCCAGAATCCAATTTCGTAGACTATGTGAAGATTTACTGCCGCTCAGGAAAGGGAGGCAGAGGATCAATGCATCTGCGCCACGTGAAATACAACCCCAACGGAGGTCCTGACGGTGGCGACGGCGGTCATGGCGGCAGCGTGATCCTGCGCGGCAACCATAACTACTGGACCCTCCTTCATCTGAAATACCAGCGTCATGTCTTCGCTGAACACGGAGGTAATGGCGGTCGTGACAAGTGTCACGGCACCGACGGCAAGGATGTCTATATCGATGTCCCCTGTGGCACCGTTGTCTACAATGCGGAGACGGGCAAATATATCTGTGACATCACCTACGACGGTCAGGAGGTTGTCCTTCTGAAGGGAGGCCGCGGCGGACTCGGCAATTTCCAGTTCCGTACCGCCACGAACCAGGCCCCGCGTTATGCGCAGCCCGGTGAGCCGATGCAGGAGATGACGATCATCCTGGAGCTCAAGCTTCTGGCTGACGTCGGTCTCGTCGGTTTCCCCAATGCCGGCAAGTCGACGCTTCTCTCTACCCTCTCCAGTGCCCGTCCAAAGATTGCCAACTATCCTTTCACGACCCTTGAACCATCATTGGGCATCGTCAGCTATCACGACCATAAGAGTTTCGTCATGGCCGACATCCCCGGTATCATTGAAGGTGCCAGTGAGGGAAAAGGTCTCGGTCTCCGTTTCCTCCGCCATATCGAGCGCAACTCCCTGTTGCTCTTCATGGTTCCCGGAGATACCGACGACATTAAGAAAGACTATGAGGTACTTCTCAATGAGCTGAAGAAGTTCAACCCCGATATGCTCGACAAGCACCGCGTCCTCGCCGTGACGAAGTGTGACCTCCTCGACGACGAGCTCATCGACATGCTCAAGGACACGCTGCCCACCGACCTCCCCGTGGTCTTCATCTCTGCCGTCACCGGCAAGGGCCTCGACGAATTGAAGGATGTGCTGTGGCGCGAGTTGAACTCCGAGAGCAACAAACTCCAGGAGATTACCGCCGAGGATACCCTCGTTCACCGCGACAAGGATATGAAGCTGTTCAATGAGGAGCTGCAGGCCGAAGGTGAGGATGAGGATATCGAATACCTCGATGATGACGATATCGAGGATGCCGACGACCTCGATGACTTCGAATATGAAGACCCGGAAGAAAAGTAAAAAGTAAAGAAGTAAAAAAGTAAAGAAGTAAAAAGTAAGAAGGTAAAGAGCAGCCCTTCTAACGGCCGTTGCCGGACGGCAAATGTACAAGATCAATATGCAACCGGAATTAAAATATTATACTTTGGCCGATGGTGTCACCGCCTTCTCTACGACCCGTCAGGGCGGCGTGAGCCAGGGCAATTATGGTGAACTGAATATCAATGCCTACTGCGGTGATAATCCCACGGCTATCCAAAAGAACCGGCAGTTGCTGGCGGAGGAGCTGGCTATTGCCGATGAGGATATCATCATGCCTCACCAGGTTCACCATGCCGACAACCGCGTCATTGATAAGTCTTTTCTAGCCCTCACGCCGGAGAAACGGAAGGCAGCCCTCGAAGGTATCGACAGTATGACGACAGACCTCCCCGGTATCTGTATCGGCATCTCCACGGCCGACTGCGTCCCTGTCCTTCTTTACGACCCCGTCCGTCATGCCACCGCCGCTATCCATGCCGGGTGGCGCGGCACCGTCCAGCGTATCGTAGAACATACGGTTCATACGATGGAGCAGGTCTATCATACTGATCCCCATGACCTCCATGCCGTCATCGGACCGTGCATCTCGCTGGAGGCTTTCGAGGTGGGCCAGGAAGTCTATGATGTCTTTGCTGATGAGGGGTTTGATATGGCGCAGATTGCCCGCCGCTATGAGAAATGGCATATCGATCTTCCGGCCTGCAACCGACTGCAACTGGAACATACCGGTGTACCGAAAGCAAGCATCTTTCTCTCCGATATCTGTACTTACAACAACAGTGACCGTTTCTTTTCCGCTCGTAAGCTCGGAAGAGAATCCGGCCGCATCTACACAGGAATTATCCTTAGATAATCCTCTGGTAGGTGGCCGCCATGTTGCGGCCACGCACCCACATTGGGCGGAACAAGAAATCATCGTCCCTACAAATTTCACATTCTCCTTGCGTGGCCGCAACATGGCGGCCACCTACAACAGGATCAATTATACAAATTAATAGTAAAGAAGTAACAGCCCCTATGACATATACAACTCGCAAACTAATCTACATTTTTATATTTATCCCATATCTTCTCCTTGCCAGTGCCTTCATGCCGGCGAGGAAAACATTTACAACGGCAGAACAACAGCAAATCAATATCTCTACGCCGGGACTCTTCCGTCACGGCTCTTCTTTCACCATCGATCTCACACAACTCAGCAGGAACGGCTATTCCTTTCCATTGCCTGTAGGAAAAGCACTACAGCGCCAGGATTTCCTCGAGATCACAACCAGTAAGGGCGATGCCGTAAAAGCCATGTTCGACGGTACGGTAAGACTGAGTCGTAAGACCACACAGTATGGCAATGTCATCGTTATCCGTCATGACAACGGCCTCGAGACCGTCTATGCCAACAACGCCCATAACCTCGTCAGTGTCGGCGATCATGTCCGTGCCGGACAGACTATCGCCATCGTCGGCGAGCGCAATGACCGCGTCTACTGCCTCTTCTCCATCATGGTCAACGGTGCCCGCATCAATCCCTCTACCCTTCTTGAGACCGGCAGCCATCAGCTGCGCCATCAGGCCCTCGTCTGCAAACGGGAAGGCCGTGGCGTAAGAGTCTCCGTCGCTGACAATACCAGTGAGGCAGTGGCACGGCAGACGGCAGAGAATCACAGCAAAGGCCTCATCACCAACACCCTCGATCCCGATGCCGCCGGTGATGATCCTTTCCTGACGAACAGCACGTTCCGTCTTGACCTTCAGAAACTTGAGAAGAACCACTGGGCCTATCCCCTTCCCGGCAGTCATGTCATTAGTCCCTATGGTGGCCGCCGCAATCATGCCGGCGTAGACATCAAAACCTGTCCCAACGATCCTATCCTCGCCGCCTTCGACGGTGTCGTCATGCGCAGTGGCCCCTATTTCGGTTACGGCAACTGTATCGTTATCCGTCATGCCTATGGCTTCGAGACCCTCTACAGTCATCAGAGCCGTAACATCGTGAGAGTGGGCCAGCATGTCAAAGCCGGGGAAGTTATTGGATATACAGGACGTACAGGACGCGCCACGACGGAACATCTCCATTTCGAGATTCATTTCCAAGGCCGCCGCATCAATCCTGCCATGCTATTCAACCATAGTGAGAAGCGCCTCCAAGCCACGACGCTCATTCTTCAGAAGAATGGCAGCGTAAAGAAGATGTAGGATCATGATAAATCATGACCCTTCACTTGAGCCAGAACAAGTATAACTATTAAAAATAAAAAAAAAACACTTTTTGCGACAACTATTCCCGGGAATTTTGTAACTTTGCAAACTGATATATCAAATTTATAAAATTATATGGCTGAAGCAAAGAAAATCAAGACTGCGTTGATCTCAGTCTTTCACAAAGATGGTCTCGAGGAGCTGTTGAAGAAGCTCAACGAGGAGGGCGTAAAGTTCCTCAGCACCGGTGGTACACAAAAATTTATTGAGTCCTTGGGCTATGACTGCCAGAAGGTAGAAGATGTCACCACCTATCCTTCCATTCTTGGTGGCCGTGTGAAAACCTTGCATCCGAAGATCTTCGGAGGCATCCTGGCCCGCCGTGACAATGCCGGTGACCAGGCACAGATGAAAGAATATGATATTCCCGCTATAGACCTTGTTATCGTTGATCTCTATCCTTTCGAGCAGACCGTTGCCAGCGGTGCCAGCGAGCAGGACATCATCGAGAAGATTGATATCGGCGGTATCTCACTCATCCGTGCCGGAGCAAAGAACTTCAAGGATGTCGTCATCGTGCCGAGCAAGGCAGAGTATCCTGTGCTCCTCGATATTCTGAACAAGAAAGGCGCCCAGACGGACATTGAGGACCGCAAGATGTTTGCAGAGCGTGCCTTCGGTGTGAGCAGTCATTACGACACGGCTATCCACGCTTGGTTTGCCAAATAAAGGAATGTCTCCCGGAGGATGATCCTCCGGGGCCAACAAAAGAAATACAAAAACAACAAAAAGAAAAATGGGATTTTTCTCTTTCATACAAGAAATTGCGATGGACCTGGGAACGGCCAACACGATCATCATCAGTGATGACAAGATCGTTGTCGACGAGCCCTCCGTCGTGGCTCTTGACCGCCGTACGGACAAGATGATTGCCGTAGGTGAGAAAGCCAAGATGATGTACGAGAAGACGCATGACAACATCCGGACCATTCGTCCGTTGAAGGATGGTGTCATCGCCGACTTTACAGCCTGCGAGCAGATGATGCGCGGTCTGATCAAGATGGTGCATACCGGCAGCCGTTTCTTCTCCCCCTCACTGCGTATGGTCATCGGTGTCCCCTCCGGTTCTACGGAGGTAGAGCTCCGTGCCGTCCGCGACTCTGCCGAGCATGCCGACGGCCGTGATGTCTACCTCATCTTCGAGCCTATGGCAGCAGCCATCGGTATCGGTATTGATGTCGAGGCACCGGAAGGCAACATGATCGTCGATATCGGCGGTGGCTCCACGGAGATTGCCGTCATCTCCCTCGGCGGTATCGTAAGCAACAACTCCATCCGTACTGCCGGTGATGACCTCACGGCAGACATCCAGGAGTATATGAGCCGCCAGCACAACGTGAAGATCAGTGAGCGTATGGCTGAGCGTATCAAGATCCATGTCGGCTCCGCTCTCACCGACCTCGGTGACGAGGCGCCGGAGGACTTCATCGTCCATGGTCCTAACCGTATCACGGCCCTGCCTATGGAGGTGCCCGTATGCTATCAGGAGATTGCCCATTGCCTCGACAAGACGGTGGCGAAGATAGAGAATGCCGTGCTCTCCGCTCTTGAGAACACGCCGCCGGAGCTCTATGCCGACATTGTCAAGAATGGTATCTGGCTCACCGGTGGTGGTGCCCTGCTCCGTGGCCTTGACAAGCGTCTCGAAGACAAAATCAATATTCCGTTCCATATTGCTGACGATCCGTTGCACAGTGTTGCCAAGGGTGCCGGCGTGGCATTGAAGAATGTCGACCGGTTCTCCTTCCTCATGCGCTAACGGGCCGTGGTAGGGGCCTGCCCCCGTGTACGCCCTTTTCCGGGGCTGCCGCCGTGCATGCCTCAAAACCATGTAGGGACGTATCTCCATGCCTGCCGCAGGCTTGTTTCATGGAGGTATGCCCCTACTTGCGCATAAAGATCATATGAGGAATTTAATAGAATTTCTGACCAAATACAACCACTGGTTTCTCTTTGTCCTCCTCGAGGTCATTAGCATGATCCTGCTCTTTCAGGGTAACAGTTATCAGGGCAGTGTATGGTTCTCGTCGGCTAATATCCTTGCGGGGAAGATCTACGAGTGGAATGCTGATCTCGACCAGTTCTTCTCCCTCTCTGCCGTCAATGAGCAGCTCACCCAGCGCAACGTGTTCCTCGAGCGTGAGGTGGAGGATCTCAACGAGCGGCTGATGAAGGTGACGAAGGACACCACGGCGATGAAGCATAACCAGTTTGCCCTGTTGAGCAGCTATAAGCTCATCCCCGCGAAGGTCGTCGACAACTCCATCAGCAAACCTGACAACTTTATCACCATCGATAAGGGCTCCCTCGACGGAATCCATAAGGACATGGGCGTCGTCAGCGGTACCGGTGTCGTAGGCATCGTCTACCTCGTCGGTCTCCATTATTCCGTTGTCATCCCTGTCCTCAACAGTCAGAGCAACATCAGCGTGTCCATCCAGGGCCGCGGCTATTTCGGTTACCTCCACTGGCGTGGCGGCAGTTGTCGTTATGCCTATGTCGATGATGTGCCGCGTCATGCGAAGTTCCGTCTCTACGACAAGGTCGTCACCAGTGGCTATTCATCCGTATTCCCTCCCGGCGTGATGGTCGGCAAGATCCTGCATGTGTATAACTCTCCCGACGGACTGAGTTACCGCATGATGGTAGAGCTGGCTACCGACTTCGGAGACCTTCGTGATGTCTGTGTCATTGACGACGCGATGATGAAGGAGCGCATTCAGATCATGCGTGCTGCGGAAGATTCCATCAAACCCAAAGAAGAAGGAGAGGAGAACAACTGATATGACAATAGAAACGATCAACCGGATTCTGACATTCATCGTCCTTGTGCTCGCACAGGCGCTGGTGCTCAACCATATCCATCTCTTCGGCATGGCGACGCCACTGCTCTACGTGATGTTCGCCCTCCATTTCCGCCGTAACTATCCGCGGTGGGGAGTCTTGTTGTGGTGCTTCGGCATCGGACTGGCCGTGGACACCTTCAGCAACACTCCCGGTGTCGCTGCCGGCTCCATGACGCTCATCGGACTCCTCCAGCCCTATGTCATGCGCCCGTTCATCCCCCGCGACAGTGCTGACGATTTCGAGCCGTCCATCCGTACGATGGGCTTCTCCTCGTTCTTCTATTATATGCTCACCCTCGTGGTGGTCTACTGCATCATGTTCTTCACCCTGGAGCAGTTTGCGTTCTTCAGCAGTCTGCAGTGGGTCGGCTGTGTCATCGGCAGTATCATCCTCACGACACTGCTGATCATCGTCATTGAGAACCTGAGGAAGAAATAATCACTATATGGAGGAAGTCAGAAAATGATGAAGGATTTTGAGTTGGACAACCGGCGTTATGTTATCGCAGGCATTGCTATCACCATCGTGGTGATCTACTGCATCCGCCTGTTCTCCTTGCAGGTCATGAGTGATGACTACAAGAAGAATGCCGACTCCAACGCTTTTCTTAAACAGATCGAATATCCCGCGCGTGGTGCCATCTACGACCGTACGGGAAAGCTGCTTGTGTTCAACCAGCCTTCCTACGACCTGATGATTGTCACCAACGAGGCCAAGGGGCATCTCGACACCCTCGACTTCTGTCAGTCCCTCGGCATCACGGTGGAGCAGTTCCGCCAGCGCCTTGCCGATATCAAGGACTACCGCAAGAACCCGGGCTATTCGAAGTTCACCCAACAGGTGTTTATGACGCAGCTCTCCGACAAGGACTATAGTGTCTTCCAGGAGAAGATGTTCCGTTTCCCCGGCTTCTATATCCAGCGCCGTACCATCCGTCAGTATGAGTATCCTTATGCTGCCCATGTCCTCGGTGATGTCGGTGAAGTCAACGATGCCGATATCGAGGAGGATCCTTACTATCAGCCCGGTGACTATATCGGCAAGATGGGTATCGAGAAGAGCTATGAGAAGGACCTGCGCGGTATCAAGGGTGTGCAGATTCTGCTGCGTGATGCCCATGGCCGTATCCAGGGCCATTACCAGAACGGGAAATACGACCGCCGTCCTGTTGCCGGCCGTGACCTGACCCTCGGTATCGATATCCGTCTGCAGGCCCTCGCCGAACGAATGCTGGAAGGAAAGATCGGTGCCATCGTATGTATCGAGCCGTCCACGGGCCAGGTGCTCTGTATGGCTTCCTCCCCGACATATGATCCCCGTAAGCTCGTCGGCAAGATGCGTGGCAAGATGCATAAGTATCTGTCGCATAATGTTTGGAAACCGCTTCTGAACCGTAGTATCCAGGGACAGTATCCGCCGGGCTCTACCTTCAAGACGTCGCAGGCGCTGACGTTCCTCACGGAGGGTATCATCACACCGCAGACACAGTTCCCCTGTAACCACGGCTTCAATTATAAAGGCTTGCATGTAGGCTGCCACGGCCATGCGTCACCACTGTCGGTGATCCCCGCCATCCAGACGTCTTGTAACGGCTTCTTCTGCTGGGGTCTGTTCCATATGATGTCCGACCGTGCGAAATACCCTACCGTACAGATTGCCATGAACCGTTGGCGTGACTATATGGTATCGATGGGCTTCGGCTACAAGCTCGGCATCGACCTGCCGGGAGAGAAGCGAGGCCTGATCCCGAACGCACAGTATTACGACCACGCCTATAAAGGCTCATGGAACGGTCTGACGATCATCTCCATCGCCATCGGCCAGGGCGAGGTTAACCTCACGCCGTTGCAGATCGCCAACCTCGGTGCCACCATCGCCAACCGCGGATACTATTATATCCCGCATGTAGTGGCGAAGGTGAAAGGCCGCCGGATGGATCCGAAGTTCTTCAAGAAGCACTGGACAATGGCCAACCGCGCCGCCTACGATGTAGTCGTCGCCGGTATGCGTGCCTCCGCCCTCGGCGGTACATGTAAGGCCCTCAACAGTCTGCCCTTCCCGGCCTGCGGAAAGACCGGTACGGCGCAGAACCGTGGTCAGGACCACTCTGTCTTCATGGGCTTCGCGCCGATGGACAAGCCGAAGATTGCCATGGCTGTCTATGTAGAGAATGGTGGTTTCGGTGCTGACTTCGCCGTACCTATCGGCAAGGTCCTCATGGAACAATATATCACAGGTAAACTCAGTAAGGCTGCCGAGAATGAGGCTGCCGAACTTCAGAAACGCAGAATTGCATATGGAAAGGCCAATCGATAATACGCGTCAGCCGAGTGTCCTCGGCTCTCTGGACTGGTGGACGGTAGGCATCTACCTCGCCCTCCTCGTCTTCGGATGGTTCAGTGTCTGCGGTGCCAGCTATACCTATGGCGAGAACGACATCTTCAGTCTGGCCACGCGCTCGGGCATGCAGATCGTCTGGATCGCCACCTCCATAGCCCTCGGCTTCGTCATCCTCATGCTTGACGACCGCTTCTACGACACGTTCTCCTATATTATATATGGAGCCTTCATCCTGCTCCTCTTCGCCACGATCTTCAACCCGCATACCATCAAGGGCTCACGATCGTGGATCGTCATGGGACCGTTCCGTATGCAGCCGGCAGAGTTTGCGAAGTTTGCCACGGCCCTCGCCGTGGCGAAGTTCATGTCGACCTACGGCTTCGATATCCATAAATGGAAACACTTTGCTGTCGCCGCCGGAATCGTCATCCTCCCGATGCTTGAGATCGTCGCCCAGCGGGAGACAGGATCGGCCCTTGTCTACCTGAGCTTCTTCCTCATGTTCTATCGTGAGGGAATGCCGGGAAGTATCCTCTTCACGGCCGTAGCGATGGTGGTCTATTTCGTCGTGGGTATCAAATACGAACAAGTATTCCTGTGGGACGGTCATACGTCAGTAGGAAAATTCATCGTCCTATTACTCGTACAGGCCTTCACGTCGGGAATGATATGGGTATACTGTAAACAGAAGTTGCAGGCGCTGCAGATGATGGGCATCATGATTGCCGTCACCATCGCCGCCATTCTCTTCTCGTTCTTCGTCATCCATTTCGATGTTGTCTACGTACAGCTCGTCATCTGTGCCGTGATGATCGGCTACCTCGTATTCGTGGCCATCTCCGCGCAGTGGAAGAACTACCTCTATATCGCATTCTTCGCCATCGGCTCCATCGCCTTCTTCTACAGTGCTGACTTCGTGCTCAACGATGTCATGGAGCCTCACCAGCGTGTACGTATCAACGTGCTCCTCGGCCTTGACGAAGATCCCGCCGGTGCAGGCTATAATGTTCACCAGAGTGAGATTGCCATCGGATCGGGAGGTCTGGCCGGGAAAGGCTTCCTCAACGGTACGCAGACGAAGTTGAAGTTCGTGCCGGAACAGGATACCGACTTCATCTTCTGTACCGTCGGTGAGGAGGAGGGCTTCCTCGGTTCTGCCGGCGTGCTCTGTCTCTTCCTCGCACTGATCCTCAGACTAATCAAGTTGGCGGAGCGACAACCGTTCCGCTTCGGACGAGTATATGGTTATTGTGTATTGAGTGTTTTCCTATTCCATGTCTTTATCAATGTGGGTATGGTATTAGGTTTGACACCGGTTATCGGTATCCCGCTGCCGTTCTTCAGTTATGGTGGTAGTAGTCTTTGGGGCTTCACCATCCTCCTCTTTATCTTCCTGAGAATTGATGCGGGAAGAAACTTGATTCGTAATTGACGCGGAGCGTCAATTACGAATAATACATTGTCATTTGCAGGGGCCGTCCCATGTGGCGGCCCGATGCCGGTACGGCATTCACACTGCTACAATTATCGATCATTCGGCGTTCCGCCGACGGGCCGCCACAAGGGACGGCCCTTGCAAATGGATTGATTACGAGTTATTCGCGTTTCATGCTGTAGCCCACGTCGGTGAGACCGGGGAGGATCTCACGCTTCATGGCATGGCGGACAGAGACATAGATACTGTCGTACTGTTGAAGTTCGAGGTCACCGATATGGAAGCGATATTGATATTCACTGATACCCTTTCCACGTACACGACCGTTATCATCGACGAGACGGAGCTTCAGCGTGTCACAGTAGTAATCGCTGCCACAAGGCACGAAGCGCTCCACAAGGGGATGAATGAAGTTATGCTGCTTCACCTCCACCTTTTTATTATGGATTACTTTCTGTTCAACGATGAGCGTGAGGTCCGTGAAAGGATATTCCTGATTGATACGCAGACCGAGATTCGTACTGTAAATCCCCGCCTCCCCCTGACGGGGGATGGCGTAGGTCAGCGTGTCATTCTTCTCCCATCCCGACACGGCAACAGGCTCATAATGATCATATACCTTATTTCTCAGGCAGCTTGTCAGGAGCAGCGGCAGGAGCAGGAACACTGGCAGACTGGTCTGTATTAACTTTTTCATTCTTCTTTCGATTATTATTCCTGGGCCCATTCTTCGGCTTTCCGCCACGCTGTTGAGTGCCCTTGGCGGCAGCATTTCTATTCTTACCTTTATTGTTACGGTTACGCTTCTTCCGTTTTCTTGGTTCTTCCTCAGTGTCGAAACGGGAGACGTCGGCATCGGCGAGGAGGTCGATAGGTTTCGGCGCTTCCTTTGCCTTGCCGTCATTCTGCAAGGACAGCGGTTTCTCACCACGCTTATTCATCTCAATGATCTCCTTGGCTCTGTCGGCAGAGATCGTCTCGATATTGGCGGCGAGGTTCTTATCCGTAGAGTACGTGATCATCCCTGTGAGGATATCACTCTTGAAATAGAAGTAGTCGTTATCCTTCGTCTGCAACTGCACATCCTTCGGCGGCAGTTTCTTGCTGGCCTCGATATAGTCGTCGACCTCATAGTTCAGACAACATTTCAGTTTGGCACACATACCGGCGAGCTTCTGAGGATTCAACGAGATATCCTGTACGCGGGCGGCATTCGTGGAGACACTGGAGAAATTCTTCATCCACGTGGCACAGCAGAGCTCACGGCCACACGGACCCGTACCACCAATACGTCCGGCCTCCTGACGGGCACCGATCTGCTTCATCTCGATACGTACGTGGAAGGTATCGGCGAGGACCTTGATAAGCTGACGGAAGTCGACACGCTCATCGGCGATATAATAGAAGATAGCCTTGTTACCGTCACCCTGATATTCCACGTCACCGATCTTCATCTGCAGGCCGAGATTCTTGGCGATCTGACGGCTCTCGATCATCGTGGCATGCTCACGGCTCTTGGCCTCCTGGAACTTCTCCATATCGACAGGTTTGGCGATACGGTAGATACGACGGATCTCATCAGCCGAACGGAGGTTGGCCTTACGGATCTGCAGTTTCACGAGACGTCCCGTGAGGGTGACAACACCGATGTCATGACCGGGATTAGCCTCCACGGCGACGACATCGCCCTTATGGAGCTCGAGGTTGTTGACATTATGATAATATCCTTTTCGCGTGTTCTTAAACTGCACCTCCACGAGGTCTGTCGACTCGGCATTGCCGGGGATGTCCGCGAGCCAGTCGTAGGTATTCAACTGGCGGTCCTGACGTCCGACGCCGGCGGCACAGAGTCCACGGTCACAGTCATGACACGATTCAAAATTCATATTGTTAAAATCCATATCTTGTTTTTATACTATTTTCTGATCAACAGCACAATCATGTTCAAGGCCAGGTCGAAGAAAACGACTTTCGCGTTGGCATTCTGTCCGATGTCACGCAGGGCGTTCTGCAGCAACATGGAGATCTCGATGACATTGGCCTCATTGATGAAGCGTGCGAAATTGACGGAGAATTTCTCTTCCTTTTCCGTCATATAGACGAGGTCGGGGTTACCGAAGTTATACATGAAGTTCTCCCGTACCATCCTCAGGAAATAAGTCAGCAACCGCTTCTGCTTCTCTCGTCCGTAAGTGGCGATCACATCGGCCCATTTCTTCAGGTCATGGATATCACGCATATATGCCCGTCGCATGAGCATGATGAACATGTCGAGAAAGAGAACATCCTCATTACCGACATTGAGCTCTTCGAGGGCCTTCAGCCAGTTGCCATTGGCCACACGGGCGATGCGGTGGGCGTCAGAGGCAGCGATGCCACGCTTCTCCACGAGGGCCTTCTCGATATCCTCAGTATCAATCCGTTTCATTCGAAAGACCTGCGTACGGCTGCGGATGGTCTCCAACAACTGTTCGGGATGTTCACTGACCATGAGGAAGAAGGTCTGCTGTGGCGGTTCCTCAAGGAGCTTGAGGATTTTGTTTGCCGCCTGCTGGTTCATACGCTCAGGGAGCCAGATAAGGGAGATCTTCACGCCACCCATGCTGGATTTCAGACTGAGTTTATGGGCGATGGCGTCACTCTCCTCGGCGGTGATGATAGCCTGCTGGTTCTCAGCGCCCATGGCCGTCATCCATTCCTCCATGGTGAAATAGACATCCTTGGCGATCATCTGATGCCACTCTTTCGTGAAGTCATCACTCACGGGCTTATGATCACTCGGCCAACTGCTCTTCTTTATGGTGGGATAAGTAAAATGGAGATCAGGATGTTCCCATTTGGCGAGCATGGCATGAGCATTGCGCAGACGAGCCTCGTCGGCGGCGATGTCACTGTTGCCGTCGGAGAGAAGGAAGCGTGCGAAGGCCATGGCCAGCGCCATCTTCCCACAGCCTTCCGGTCCCGTGATCAGAAGGGCATGAGGGATGCGGTGCTCGTCGAGAAGCTGCTGGAGTCTGTCCTGCGCTTCCTGCTGACCTATGATCTCATCGAAATGCATGAATGGCGCTCCTCCCCTACTTACCGTAAATTTCCTTGAGAATAGCCTGTACGCTCTTCACGGCAGAGACGGTGAAGAAATGTACATGACAGAAGCCGTGGGCCTTCAGATCCTCCACCTGACGCAATGACCACTCGATACCGAGCTGACGGGCATCATCATCGGTCTTCAGTGCCAGGGCACGGTCCGTGAGTTCCTTCGGAAGGTCACAATGGAACGTCTTCGGCACGACCGTAAGCTGACTGAGTTTGGCAAAAGGTTTCAATGCCGGTACGATAGGGATCGTCACGCCCATCTTCCGGGCTGCGTCGACGAACTGGTAGAATTTCTCATTGTCGTAGAAAAGCTGTGTCACGGCATATTCAGCGCCAAGGTCCTGCTTCTCCTTGAGATGAAGAATATCCTGTTCGAGATTCGGCGCCTCCTCGTGCTTCTCGGGATAGCAGGCCACGCCATAGTCGAAATGCCGGCCGGGATGCTTGATCGGCGTGCCGTCAACGAAGAAGCCCTCGTTGAAGCGGTTCACCTGTTTGATCAGTTCCGTGGTATGGGCATAACCACCGGGCGTAGGGACGAAACGGCGGTCCTCGGCGGCTTTGTCGCCACGCAGCAGCAAGAGGTTACTGATGCCGAGGAACTGCAGGTCGAGGAGCTCATATTCGATATCCTCTTTCGTCGCCCCCGCACAGATAAGATGGGGGATGACGGGAATCTGATAACGGTTTTGAATAGCGGCAGCAATGGCTACCGTTCCCGGACGGCGACGCACACGACGGCGCTCCAACAGGCCATTATCCAACTGGAGATAGACGCACTCACTATGATGAGTAGTGATATTGATGAATGACGGCTGATAGTCTTTCAACGAGTCGATCGTTCTGAAGAGCGACTCCGTGCCATTTCCTTTCAATGGCGGGAGCACTTCGAAGGAGAACTTCAACTCATGCCGGTTATCTTTGAGGAGTTCGGGGATATTCATTTCGTTATAACGCTTTTGGTTGCAAATTTAGCAATTTTTTGGCGAATAAACGAATATTGCGTTAGAATTTATGATACGATCCGTCAGGGTGCGGCCGGACGATCCGTTTGCAGGGTGCGGCCCGTGTGGCCGGCCGCCCACCCAAGGGAGGATATGAGGGAAGATGTTCCATGTGGGCCTCAACCCGACGTTACGACCGCGGACGGCCCCAAGGGCCGCACCC
>JAQXXT010000095.1 GCA_029226205.1 Prevotellaceae bacterium | reverse complement strand
TTGGTTTGATTTAATATCCATGAAAATCTTTCATTTTCTTGTTTTTTCCGAAAAAAGTAATTATCTTTGCACCCTAAGAACTGTAATCTATCAGAAAATGGGAAGAAGAGTTGTCATAACGGGAATGGGGATATGGTCGTGCCTCGGCACGACGCTGTCGGACGTCAGCGCGTCCCTGGAACAGGGCCGTTCGGGTATCGGCCTCGATCCCGATCGGTTGAAATACGGTTATCGCTCGGGTCTCTGCGGTATTGTCCCCGAACCCGAGATTACGAAGAAAGACCTTGACCGGCATACCCGTGCCGGCATGTCACAGGAAGCCCGCTTCGCCTTCATGGCCAGCAGGGACGCGTTCCGTCAGGCCGGTATCGATGATGACTATCTTCAGAACAACGAGGTAGGTTGCATCTTCGGCAATGACTCGTCGGCAGAGCCCGTCATCGAGTCGGCGAAGATCATGGACGAGAAACATGACTCGGCGATGCTCGGCTACGGCCGTGTGTTCCAGTCGATGAACTCCACGGTGAACATGAACCTCTGTACGATCTTCCATCTCCGTGGCATCAACTTCACCGTCAGTGCTGCCTGTGCCAGTGGCAGTCACAGTATCGGACTGGGCATGATGATGATCCGTCAGGGCCTGCAGGACATGATCCTCGTCGGAGGCGCCCAGGAGACGAACTATTACAGTATGGCCTCCTTCGATGCCCTCAATGCCTTCTCCGTCCGGATGGATGAGCCGACAAAGGCCAGTCGTCCCTTCGACAAGGACCGTGACGGCCTCGTGCCGAGTGGTGGCGCTGCCGCCCTCGTTCTGGAGGATTATGACCATGCCGTGGCCCGTGGCGCGACAATCCTCGCGGAGGTCTGCGGTTATGGTTTCTCGAGTAATGGTGGTGGTATCTCCACGCCGAGTGACGGCGGATGCCGTATCGCCATGCAGCGGGCGATGGATGATGCAGGTGTCACGGCAGATGATATCGACTATATCAATGCCCATGCCACGTCGACGCCCCAGGGCGATATGTATGAGGCAAAGGCTATCGGTGAGCTCTTCCGTGGCCGTCGTGCCCTCATCAGTAGTACGAAGTCGATGACGGGCCACGAGTGCTGGATGGCGGGAGCCAGTGAGGCAGTATACTGCACGTTGATGATGCAGCATGGCTTTGTGGCACCGAATATAAATTTCGAACACCCCGATGAATATTCCGAGGGACTGAACATCACGTCCGTCACCGTCCATACGCCCCTCCATGCCGTATTGAGCAATTCCTTCGGGTTCGGGGGAACGAATGCGGCATTGGTTATAAAAAGCCTCACCCCCAACCCCTCCCCGAAAGGGAGGGGAGTGAATACTCTTGTGGATTGACTGGTTTAGGGCTTGTCTATAATTTTAAATGAATTTGGAATGAAAAAGATATTTGTATTATTCCTTGTTTTGTTTACGGTTACGCTGTCGCTCTCTGCCCAGGTCTCCGTGGATCTGAGCTTTCTGAAAGGTCAGAAAGCGGTGTCGTATGTACTGGATAAGTCGGAGCTGACGATTCAGGGCATGACGATTGCCGACTGGCTGCAGTACCGTCAGCAGGAGCAGCCGCAGTATAACGCAAAGGAAGAACTGGAGACGGAACTCTATCCCCAGCTCCTGGGTATTTTTGTCTTTGCCAATGACAAGTTGGATGACCGCTTCCAACTGACGACACGGCATGACTGTACCTATACCCTCTATGCTTATCCACAGAATTTTACGACAAAAGGTGGTAATACCATTAAATATATCATTTTAGAGACAGCGACGGGCCGAAAGGTCACGGAGTTCTTCGTCACGTCACGTGGCGGCGTCTTCGGTACGATGTCAAACCTCTGGGGTGACGGCGTGAAGAATGCCGGCCGCCAGTTGGCAAAGATGTTGAAGAAGGCGGTCTATTGAAAATAGTGGATATATAATAAGTGACGATGCATTTATCAGAAAGTCTGAAGAAAGCCTATACTGACGAGCACCTCTCCGCGCGGGAGGCGCAGCGGCAGGCTGAATATATCGCGTGGGGTCCCGTGATCTTCGAGGCTTCACGCCTCATGGTGAAATGGGGGATCCTCGAGTTGCTCCGTGACAGCGACAACGGACTGACACGCCAGGAGGTGGTGGAGAAGACCCATCTCTCCGACTATGCTGTGAAATGTCTCCTGGAGGCATCGCTGAGTATCGGCACCGTCCTCGTCGATCCTGAGACAGACCGTTTCACGATCTCGAAGACGGGCTGGTTCCTGCTTAATGATCCCGCCACACGTGTGAATATCGATTTCAACCATGATGTCAACTACGAGGGATGGTTCCACCTCGAGGAGTCGTTGAAAGACGGCAAGCCCGAGGGTCTGAAGCATTTCGGACCGTGGCCGACGATCTATGAGGGACTGTCATCGCTGCCGCCGCAGGTGCAGAAGAGCTGGTTCGGCTTCGACCATTTCTATAGTGACTCCTCCTTCCCCGAGGCGCTGAAGATTGTCTTCGACGAGCATCATGTGCGCACGCTCTATGATGTAGGTGGCAACACGGGTAAGTGGGCCCTGCGTTGTGTCGACTACAGCTCTGAGGCCCGTGTCACTGTCCTCGACCTGCCGCAGCAGATCGCGATGATGCAGGCAAACGTCAAAGGGAAGAAGGGTGCCGACCGTATCAGCGGCTATGGCATAGACCTCCTCGACGAGCAGCAGGCTTTCCCGAAGATGGCGGAGGGTCCCGATGCCATCTGGATGAGCCAGTTCCTCGACTGTTTCAGCATGCCGCAGATCATCAGTATCCTCCGTCGTGCCCGTGAGGCGATGACGGCAAATACGCGTATCTATATCATGGAGACCCTCTGGGACCGTCAGAAATATGAGCCGGCCACGCTCTGTCTGACCCTTACGAGTCTTTATTTCACCGCCCTTGCCAATGGCAACTCGAAAATGTACAACACCGGGGATATGGAGCATTGCATCCATGCCGCCGGTCTGGAGATCGAGACCATCCATGACCATCTGGGACAGGGGCATTCGATCATTGTAGCCAATAAAAAATAAACAGATATGTCTAGACAAGAAATTGAAGCAAAAGTACGTGAGTTTCTCATTGATGACCTCGAGATTGACGAGGACAAGATCAAGGATGATGCCAAGTTGAAGGACGACATGGGCATCGACAGCCTTGACTTCGTGGATATCGTTGTCATCGTGGAGAAGAAGTTCGGATTCAAGATCAAGCCCGAGGAGATGCAGAATGTCATCACGCTGAAGGATTTCTGCGATTATATCGAGAAAAAGGTAGGATAGGATGACGACCGACCGCGAGACAGGCAATCAGAGAGCATGGGCGGGTAACACCTTCGGGAACACCTTCATGCTCCGTTGGCTCATCCGTGTGCTCCGGCATTCGGATGTGCGCTTCTGGTATGTCTTCGTAGCCCTCTTCGTCATTCCCTTCGTCGTCCTCTTCGCCCGCAGCGGCGGCATCATCTACCGCTATTTCCGGCAGCGCCAGGGCTTCGGCCTTCTCCGCTCGCTGTGGATGACCTATCAGGATCATGTCCTCTTCTCACAGGTCGTCATGGATAAGTTCGCCATGTATGCCGGCCGTCACTACGACGTGAAGGTCGTCGGCGAGGAGATCTTCCGGCGGCACCGTGACGGCGAGGCGCCTTTCGTCATCTTCAGCAGTCATATCGGCTGTTACGAGCTGGCGGGTTATACCTTCGACTCCGGCGACAAGCCGTTCAATGCCCTCGTCTATCTCGGTGAGAAAGCGACGGTGATGGAGAACCGCGACAGGATGTTCACGGGAAATCATATCCGTATGATCCCCGTGAAGAAAGACATGAGTCATCTCTTCCGCATCGAGCAGGCCCTTGCTGACGGCGAGATCGTCAGTCTCCCTGCCGACCGCCTCTTCGGCTCTCCGCGTCATGTCACGCTCGACTTCCTCGGTGCCCCGGCGAACTTCCCCGCGGGACCGTTCAGCGTCGCTGCTATGCGTGGCGTCGACTGTATCACGATCAACGTCATGAAGACGTCCTTTACGGGTTATACGGCTTTCGTCCATGAGCTCCATTATGACAAGGCAGCGCCACGGAAAGAGCAGGTACGGCAACTCGCCGAGGACTATGTCGCTGAGTTGGAGAAGACGGTGAGACGCTTCCCCGCACAGTGGTATAACTATTATGAATTTTGGAAACAATAAAGACCATGAATGAAGAAATTGATTTCAGGAAACCCTCCTCTTCCTTCCTCCGTTCCATCGATCTCCATACGCTGTTGCCCCAGCAGGAGCCGTTTGTGATGATCGGCTCGTTGGTGGCCTTCGATGAGACAACGACCGTCACGGAGACGCTGATTCGTCCCGACAACCTCTTTGTCGACAACGGCCTCTTCTGTACAGCGGGGATGACGGAGAATATCGCGCAGACCTGTGCTGCCCGCATCGGGTATGTCAACAAGTATATTCTGAAGAAAGGAGTGCAGATCGGTGTCATTGGTGCCGTGAGGAAACTGCATGTCTCCGGTCATCCGAAAGCCGGCGATACCATCCGCACCACCGTCACCGTCGTCCAGGAACTCCTCGGCATGACTCTCGCCAATGCCACGATCTCCCTCGGTGATGAGACCCTCGTGACAGCACAGATCAAGTTGGCAGTGAAGGAAGGGAATTAGTAGGCGGCCACCTACAACAGGCATAAAAGATATGGAACTAAAGACATCGAAAACATTTGATATACGGTTCAGCGAGGTCGACTCGATGAATGTGGTATGGCATGGCTCCTATGCCCTCTATTTCGAGGATGCACGGGAAGCCTTCGGGGCGAAGTACGGCCTTGACTATATGAACTATTTCAACCATCACTGCTATGCCCCCATCGCCGAGGAAAATATCCGCTACCGGAAACCGCTACGCTACGGCATGAAGCCGCGCATTGATATCATCTACCGGCCGACGATTTCCGCAAAGGTCATCTTCGACTATGAGATCCACGATACCGCCGATGACAGTCTCATCGCCACGGGCCGTTCCCTCCAGGCGTTTATGGATTTGGACTATCAGCTCATTCTCTATTCTCCTGCCTGGTATAAGGAATGGCAGGAAAAATGGCATGTCTTCGATGGTGTCGACCAAGATTTACTGCATCCATGATCATCGTTGAAGGACATAACATCACCTCACCGCTCGGCATGACGACGCACGAGAACCTCGTGGCCGTTCGCCGGGGCTTGTCTTCCTTGAAGACCTATCCACATCACTGGGGGCTGCCCGAAGACATCACGGCCTCGTTGTTCTCTGATGAACAGTGGAAGACGATTGCCGCAGAGGTTGACGCTTCTGCCGACGGCAAGGCGGTCCAAAGCGATGCCACGCCTTTTGAACAGCTCGTCACCGCTTCGGCACGACGGGCCCTGGAAGGGTGTCGCTTCGCGGTTGATGGACGTGATGTGGTCCTCATCATCAGTACGACAAAGGCCAATGTTGGTCTCCTCACGACGGCGACGACCACCGATAACCGGCTCTATCCCGGTACGGCGGCACAGCGTATCGCTGTGGCTCTCGGCGTGAAGACGACGCCGGTCGTTGTCGACAATGCCTGTATCTCCGGCCTCTCGGCTCTGATCCTTGCCGAACGGCTGTTGAAGAACGGCAGTTACCGCCATGCCATCGTCTGTGGCGCTGACGTACAGAATAAATTTATCGTCTCAGGGTTCCAGTCTTTTAAGGCCTTGTCACCGAAGCCCTGCCGTCCCTTCGACCTCGAGCGTCTCGGACTGAATCTCGGAGAGGCCGCGGCTACGATGGTGCTCTCACAAGGCCAGTCGGGAGAAGGGCAGACGGTTTGGACCCTGGAGAATGGTGCTGTCCGCAATGATGCCTATCATATCAGTGCCCCGAGCCGTCAGGGAGAGGGTGCCTATCGGGCGATGATGACGATATTAGAAAATAAGGATAAGGATACGCTTCATCATCTCGCCCTTGTCAGTGCCCATGGCACGGCGACGATGTTCAACGACCAGATGGAGTCGAAAGCCATCGAACGGGCAGCCACAGCACTCGGACTGACAGACGAGAAAGGGTTCTGCCGCATCCCCGTCAATGGTTATAAAGGGTACTACGGTCATACGATGGGTGCCGCGGGAATCCTCGAGACGATCCTGACGATGGCAGCTCTCGACGAGGGTGTCATCCTCGCCACCAAAGGTTTCGAGGAGCGTGGCGTATCGGGGAAGATCCGCGTGACCACCCAAGAAGAGCCTGCCGAGGGGCATGCCTTTGTAAAGATGCTCTCGGGCTTCGGCGGCTGCAATGCAGCCTTGTTGGTCAGCAAGTCCTCCGCTGACACGGCGGAATCAGACTCTCCCGTTCATCCCGCTGCCTTTGTCACACGTTCCACCCTCCGTCTCACCCCTGCCGATGGCGCGCTGACAGACCTGTATAAGAAATATATCGGAGACTATCCGAAATACTATAAGATGGACCTGCTGAGTAAGCTTGGGTTCGTCGCCTCTGAACTCCTCCTGAAACAAGTCGGGGAGGAGCGACCTGCGGAGAGCCGTGAGGACCGTGCGGTGATCCTCTTCAACCGCAGTGCCTCCATCCATGCTGACCGTCGCTATGTCGCTACGATCAGTGATAAGGAGAATTACTATCCCAGTCCGGCCCTCTTCGTCTATACCCTGCCGAACATCGTCACGGGAGAGATAGCCATCCGCAACCACTATCATGGTGAAACGAGCTTCTATATCCTCCCGGAGAAGGATGAGGCGCTGATGGAACAGATCCTCCGTGCCGCCCTCCTTGACGGAAAGACGCACAGCATCCTCACGGGGTGGCTCGATGCCGAGGATGAGGCGCATTATGAGGCGGACCTGCGCATCGTAGGGATATAATTTATTATGTTCCGCACCAAAAATAGAATAAAAAACGAAACAAGATATGGAAGAACTGATAGAAGAACTGAAAAAAGAGATCATCGATGCCCTCAACCTGGAGGAGATGACTCCCGATGATATCGATGCCAACGCGCCCCTCTTTGGCGATGCCGGCCTCGGTCTCGACTCCATCGATGCCCTCGAGCTCATCGTCCTCATGGAGAAGAAGTACGGCATCAAACTCGCCAATGCCGCTGAGGGAAAGGAGATCTTCAAGAGTGTGGCCACGATGGCCGACTATGTCAGCAAGCATCGTAAGAAATGAGTATTGCCATTGTCGGTCTCGGTATTCTTTGTGCCATTGGTAACGACAAAGACCAGGTGCTGCAATCCCTCCGTGCCAGGCGGACGGGGATAGGGGAGATGCGCTGTCTCCATTCCGTCCATCATGAGCTTCCCGTCGGTGAGGTGAAATGTTCCAATGAGGAACTGAAGGAACAGCTCGGCATCGATCCTCAGCAGGAGATCAGCCGTACGGCTCTCCTTGGCATGGCTGCCATGCGGCAGGCCCTGGAGAGTGCCGGTATCGTTGTTGGAACAGACGCTGATGCCCGTCCTGCTGATACGCCGGTTGCTGGTCATCCTCGTACCTTATTTATTAATGGTACCACTGTAGGTGGAATGGATATCACCGAACAGCATTTCGGTGTGCTCCGTGCCCATCCCGATGGTCCGCTGAGCGATGCAGATCTCGAATGTCTCCATCACCATGACTGTGGGAGCAGTACGGAGGATATCGTCCGGCATTTCGGGTGCTTTGACGACTGGACAACGATCTCCACGGCCTGTTCATCAGCTGCCAACGCCATCATTCTCGGGGCACAACTCCTCGAGGCCGGAAAGGCCGATCGTGTCGTCGTCGGTGGTACCGAGGCCCTGTCGGTGTTCCATCTCAATGGCTTCAACTCCCTGATGATCCTCGACCATGAGCCCTGCCGGCCTTTCGACAAGGAACGGGCGGGACTGAACCTCGGAGAGGGTGCCGCCTA
>JAQXXT010000094.1 GCA_029226205.1 Prevotellaceae bacterium | reverse complement strand
GCCCTTGTGGCCGTCCTAACCGCAACGATGTAGGTTCATCTTGTTCCGTAACGTCAACATTAGGACGGCCACAAGGGCCGCACCCTACGGAGGAATTAGGACGGCCACAAGGGCCGCGCCCTACGGAGGAATTAGGACGGCCACAAGGGCCGCGCCCTACGGAGGAATTAGGACGGCCACAAGGGCCGCACCCTACGGAGGATTCATGGGAAATCTATCGACGAAATGCCACTCGTTTTTCGAGGCTCAAAAATCGCGGATTTTTCAGCGGGTGGATGTTTGGTGGGAAATTCGCCAATTATGACAGCTTTTGTAACTCGTTGATTATCAATACTTCTTTAAAATATACGGTAATATATAGTATAAATATGCGCATAAAACCATTATTTTGCGACCGAAAATGATGGGTTTATGCAGAAAAACGCAGTAAGAAAGCCCTCGTAAACAACGTGCAGAGCAAAATATCTACGTGAGATAGAAAAATATCTATGTTGTTTACGACTCAAAAACACGTTGCGGAGCTTTCTCTGGCCGATTTCCGGCGAAATATTCTCCTGGAATGAAAGTCGCGTTTGTCAAGATTTTCGAAAAATATCAATTTTTCTTGATAGAAGACTGTATGGTTTACCTGTTTGTAGCTATGGAACTGGTGTAGTTTCATCCACCGTAGGGTGCGGCCCTTGTGGCCGTCCTAACCGCGAAGATGTAGGGACATGATTCATCATGTTCCGTAACGTCCACATTAGGACGGCCACAAGGGGTGTTAGGGCGCCCACAAGGGGTGTTAGGGCGCCCACAAGGGGTGCCCCTACGGTGGAATAGGGCCGCAGCCATGAGAAAAATACCAAACATTAGGTATATCCTCGCATAAAGTAGGTAGACAATATACCACTGACGTGGGATTTCGGGAATGTAAGAAACTCCGTACCTTTGCAACCGAAATCATAAGTATATCAGCACTTCGTGTTATCAACAAGAAGTAGAGAAGAGAAATAAAAATAAAACGAAACATTAAAAAGGAAAGGAAATATGGCACAGATCATTGTAAATGACGAGAAACAAGAAGTAAGTCTTCCCTTGACCCTCGCTGAGCTCATCAAGCTCAACAAGGTCTTCCAGCCCGAGATGGTTACCGTCCAGGTCAATGAAGAGTTCGTTGAGCGTGAAGACTGGGAAAAGACGAATATTCAGGATGGCGACCGTGTCGACTTCCTTTACTTTATGGGAGGAGGAGCGCGATGATAGATTTAACAGAAGAACAGATTGAGCGCTACAGCCGCCACATCCTTCTGGCTGACGTAGGTCTGGAAGGCCAGGAGAAGATTATGAACGCGAAGGTTCTGATCGTCGGTGCCGGTGGTCTCGGCGCTCCCGCAGCCCTTTATCTCGCTGCCGCCGGTGTCGGTACGATAGGTATCATCGATGCTGACAATGTAGACTTGAGTAACCTCCAGCGCCAGGTCATCCACTTCACCAAGGATGTAGGAAAGCCGAAGGTAGAGAGTGCCAAGGAGAAGATGCAGGCCATCAACCCCGACGTAAAGGTCAATACTTATAAGGAATACCTCTATAGCGGCAACGCTCTTGACATCATTAAGGATTACGACTTCATCATCGACGGCACCGACAACTTCCCCGTGAAGTTCTTGATCAACGATGCCTGTGTGATGCTCGGCAAGCCCTTCAGCCACGGCGGTATCCTTCGTTTCAAAGGCCAGACATTCACCCATGTCCCCGGCTCCGCTTGTTACCGTTGTATGTTTAAGGAGCCGCCACCCGCAGGAGCCGTACCCACCTGTTCGCAGGCCGGAGTCCTCGGTGCCATCGCCGGCATGCTCGGAACGATCCAGGCTGCAGAGGCATTGAAATATATCACGGGAGTAGGGGAGTTGCTGACCAACCGCCTGTTGACTTTCGATGCCAAGACGATGAATTTCCGTACGATCCCCGTGAAGCAGCGTGACAACTGCCCCATCTGCGGCTCTCATCCCACCATCGATCATCTCATTGATTACGAACAGGCTGCCTGCGACCTCGCCAGCCATAAGAAATCCTGCAGTATATGAAAATAGGAAATATCATTATCCAGGAGCTCATCGCACAGGCCCGCAAGGATGCCCCCGAGGAGACTTGCGGATACTTGTTGGGAAAGGATGATGAGGTGACGGAGAACTACTGGATGGAGAATATCGACCATAGTTCGGAACATTTCTCCTTCGCGCCGAAAGACCAGTTCGCCGCCCTCCGCTATGCCCGCAGCAAAGGCCTGAAGATCCTGGCCAACTGGCACAGCCATCCCGCCTCGCCCTCACGTCCGTCGCAGGAAGACCTTCGGCTGGCCAACGATCCAACGATCCGCTATGCCATCCTCTCACTCTACGAGGGTGTCCATCTCAATTCCTTCGGCATCCGCAACAACCAGGTTGTCGACAAGGAAGTCCATTATTCAGAAGACGAACAGAAATAGAAAGTAGCAGTTTATGTACAGAATACCTCAGTCACTGCCCGGTGATATCGACTACACCGAGTCACTGATCAAGAAATACAAGGCCGGTGAGATTACGGCCGGAGAGTTGAAGTCGAACCGTGTCCCCATGGGCATCTACGAACAGCGTAAGAACCACCATCATATGTTGCGTATCCGCTGTACGGGAGGACTCATCACGCCGCGGCAGTTGGCGAAGGTAGCCTTTGTAGGCCATCAGGTCTCTACCTCACATCTGCATATCACGACGCGTCAGGAGATTCAGATACATAATGTCGACATACTTGACGCTGCCCCCGCGCTCCGCAAGTTGGAGACGGTAGGTCTCTCCACGGCCGGTGGTGGTGGAAACACGGTACGTAATATGATGGTCAACGACCGCAGCGGTCTCACCGACCGTGAGGCTTTCGATGTCTATCCTTATGTTGAGGAACTCACCTCCGACCTCATTGCCGAACGTGACTCCTTTACGATGCCCCGTAAATATAAGGTGGCGATGGATTACAATGTAGAGGATGCCCATTATTCCTACGTCGCCGACTTTGGACTCCAGGCCCGCGTCGTCAACGGCCAGCGTGGCTTCCGCGTGCTCATCGCGGGTTCCACCGCACCGAATCCCCATACCGGCTGGGAGGTCTTCGACTTCCTTCCCGAGATTGATCTCCTTCGTGCCGCCAAGGCGCTGAAGAACTGGTTCAATAAATATGGTAACCGCCGTAACCGTCACAAGGCACGTATGCGTTATGTCTTCTATCGTTACGGAGAGGAAGAGGCCAAGCGCCTGTATCTCGACGAGTTCAATGCTCTGAAGAAAGATCCGTCGCTCGACTTCCATGCGCCGAAAGGACTGATGGCTCCTGATTTCCATGATCCCGACTTCGCCCCCGTCACTGACGACAGTGAGGCTTTCAAGACATGGAAACGCCGTTATGCCCACGCGCAAAAACAGCCCGGCCTGTGGTATGCCTATATCCCCATTCCCCATGGCAATGGCTCTACCGTCTTCTTCTCTGAGATTGCGGAATATCTCGGCCATTACGGTGATGATGTCCTGCGTTTCACGAAGCGTGAGCAGATCCAGGTACGCAATATCTCCGAGCGTTATCTGCCCAACATCTATCAGTTCTTCAAGAAGATCGGCGTCTTCCAGATCGACCAGCCGGCTGTCGTGACGTCACTCACGTCGTGCACCGGCGCCGATACCTGCCGCCTCGGTATCTGTATGCCGAAGGGTGCCATCGATGCCATCACGAAACGGCTGTTGGAGAGTGATCTCGACCTCGACCAGCTCGACTACTTCGAACTGAAGATGAACGGTTGTACGAATATCTGCGCCAACGCCACATGGGCCGACCTCGGTTTCAGTGGTCGTGTAGGCCGTGTCGGTGATGATCCGTATCCCGCCTATACCGTATGGCTCCCCACGGAGGGCCGCAACGCTATCGACCATTCAGAGGGCTTCATCGCCGCCAAGTTCGTGCCGGCTTTCGTGGAGGACTATTTCCGTGATGTCATCGCCCATCAGCATGACTACAAGGACTACTACGAATATGTGCAGCAGCGTGGTGAGAATGTCGTCACCGATCTGTTGAAGAACAAATACAAGCAGGTACCGTCCTACGCCGAGAAGCCGGAGCTCTTCTACGATTACAATGATGACGAGAAATTCAGTCTTATCAAATATGGTCAGGCAGAGTGCTCCGCAGGACTCTTCGATATCATTGATATTGACCAGGATACCATTCGTATCAAGCGCGGACAGCTCGAGACCGTCACCGATGACGCGCAGGTGCAGAAGCTGCTGAGCGATATCGTCTTCTCTGAGGCTCGTATGCTCCTCGTTACCCGTGGCCTCGATCCCCGTACGGATGATGATGTCTACAACGGATTCATCAAGGAATTCATTGAGGCCGGTATCGTTCCGCAGAAGTTCCGCGTACTCATCGACAAGCGTCGTCAGGGCGAGAGCCTCCTCGGTGAAAAGGCGTTGATCTTTGAACTCGCCGATCTGCTCAATGATCTGTATAAGAATATGGATGATAATCTGCAGTTCAAAGCCTCTCCCCAACCCCTCCCCGAGAAGGGAGGGGCTGCAAAAGCACAGCCAAGCGCTGATGCTGCAAACGCCGCTGCAAAGCCCGCTGGCTCCGATGATATCGTGCCCGATGTGAAGAAAGACTTCAGAGGCGTGGCGTGCCCGATGAACTTCGTCAAGACGAAGATCGCGCTGACACCGATGAAGAGCGGACAGGTCCTTGAGATTCTCCTCGATGACGGCCAGCCTATACAGAATGTGCCGGGCAGCGTGAAGAATGAGGGACATACCATCCTCAAGACAGAGAAAGTAAATGACTACTGGAAAGTCGTCATCAAGAAGAAATAACGGCAGTCGCTTCAGTTTCATAAAATCGTTTCATACATCAATCCGCTTATGGCTCTCGATTTTCTGCCCATCTCCGTCCGTATCCGTGACGTGAAAATCCTTATCGTTGGCGGTGGCCATGTCGCCACACATAAAGCTACGATCCTCCACCGTTTCACCGATGAGGCTACCGTGGTGGCTCCGGAAATCTCCGAGGGTCTTCGTAAATTGCCGTTCCATCTCTTCAAACGACCTTTTCAGGACAGCGATCTCGATGGTGTACAGTTGCTCTTCGTCTGTACGGGCGACAGGGCTCTGAACCGCGAGATACGCGACAAAGCACGGGCCCGCGGGATCCTCTCCAGTGTCTGTGATGATCCCGAGCTCTGTGACTTTGTTTCCCCGGCCATCAGCCGTCAGGAAGATGACAACCTCACCATCAGTGTCGGCTCTGATGCCCGTGATGTCCGTCGCTCCATCCGCGTGCGCAACCGCATCCAGGAGCTGATTGACAATCATCAGTTAAATATCGAATAAAAAACAAGAAAATATGGATTCACATACGATCACACATCTCAAAGAACTGGAGTCGGAGTCTATCTATGTACTCCGTGAGGTCGCCGCTCAGTTTGAGCGCCCTTGTATCCTTTTCTCCGGTGGCAAGGACTCCATCGTCGTCACCCATCTCGCCTATAAGGCGTTCTTCCCCGCAAAGATCCCGTTCCCTCTGGTACATATCGATACGGGTCATAACTTCAAGGAGACCATCGATTACCGTGATGAGCTTGTCAAGAAGCTCGGCGCCGATCTGATCGTCGGCAGTGTCCAGGAGAGTATCGATACCGGTCGTGTGAAGGAAGAAACGGGTTATTATGCCAGCCGTAACAAACTGCAGACGACAACACTTCTCGATACCATCGATAAGTATAAGTTTGATGCCGCTATCGGTGGTGCCCGCCGTGACGAGGAGAAGAGTCGTGCGAAGGAGCGTTTCTTCAGTCATCGTGACGAGTTCGGTCAGTGGAATCCGAAGAATCAGCGGCCGGAGCTGTGGAATATCTTCAACGGCCGGAAGAATATGGGCGAGCACTTCCGTGTTTTCCCGATCTCCAACTGGACGGAGATGGACGTTTGGCAGTATATTCTCTTGGAGAAAATCCCCATGCCGAGTCTTTATTTCACCCATGAGCGCGAGGTGTTCCAGCGTGACGGCCAGTGGCTCGCCGCGTCTCCCGTCATCAAGCGCAAGCCCGACGAGGTCGTCGTCAAGAAACAGGTACGCTGCCGTACCATCGGCGATATCACTTGTACCGGTCTGACACTCTCGAAGGCGCACACCGTAGAGGATATTATCGAGGAGATCGCTGCCAGCCGTGTCACGGAGCGTGGTGGTCGTGCTGACGACAAGCGCTCCGAGACAGCTATGGAGGACCGCAAGAAGGCCGGATACTTCTAAACGTCCCACCGCTGGGCGCGGCCCTTGTGGCCGTCCGCTACTTGCGTCCATGTTGAATGGCCTGCCGTTGTGTGCTTGCGCTTTGCAAGCGCAAGGAAGCGCAAATGTCAGTAATTATTTATTCTTACCACAAAAAATCCTATTATGACTCAAACGAATACAAGAGGATATCTCGATATGCAACTGTTGCGCTTCTCCACTGCCGGAAGCGTTGATGATGGAAAGAGCACGCTCATCGGGCGCTTGCTCTATGATAGTAAATCTATTTTCGAAGACCAGCTCGAAGCCGTGGAGGCAGCGTCGAAGTCCCGCGGCAACGAGGAGGTGAACCTCGCGCTCCTCACCGATGGCCTCCGTGCCGAGCGTGAGCAGGGCATCACGATCGATGTCGCTTACCGTTATTTCGCTACGCCGCGCCGCAAGTTCATTATCGCCGATACGCCGGGACATGTGCAGTATACGCGTAACATGGTCACGGGCGCTTCCACCGCCGGCCTGAGTATTATCCTCGTTGATGCCCGTCACGGCGTCCTCGAACAGACTGTCCGCCACAGTTATATCTCCTCACTCCTCGGTATCCCGAATATCGTCGTCGCCATCAACAAGATGGACCTCGTTGATTTCTCCGAGGAAGTCTTTGAGAAGATCAAAGCTGACTATAATAAGATGTCGGAGACACTGAATATCAAGAATGTCGTGTTCATCCCCATCAGCGCTAAGGATGGTGACAATGTCGTCAACAAATCCGACCGTATGCCGTGGTATACGGGAAAGCCGTTGCTCGAATATCTTGAGACCGTTCCCGTTGGTCATAAGTCTATCTCTCCGGAGTTCCGTTTCCCCGTACAGTACGTCATCCGTCCTATCTCTGACCAGTACCGTGACTTCCGTGGCTATGCCGGTCGTGTATCCGGCGGTGCGATCCATGTCGGTGACCGTGTGCGTGTGCTTCCCTCCGGTCTGGAGAGTACCGTGAAGCGTCTCTCGCAGGCAAAGGATGAACTGCAGGAGGCTTTCGCGCCGCTGAGCATTACGATTCAGTTGGAGGACGAGATCGATATCAGTCGTGGTGACACCCTCGTGCGGGCCGATGAGCCGCAGCCACAGGTATCCCAGGATCTGACGATGAATGTCTGCTGGTTTAACGAACAGCCGCTGCAGTTGCGTAAGAAATATGTCATCCGCCAGACGACGTTTGAGACGGTAGGTCTTGTACGCAATATCAATTTCCGCCGGAATATCAATACACTCGAGAAAGAGACGGACGTGACGGAGCTGAAGATGAACGATATCGCAGAAATCACCGTCCATACGGCCTCTCCGCTCGTCTTCGATCCTTACGATCACAACCGTGTCACGGGTAGTCTCATCTTCATCGATCCCGATACGAATGAGACCGTCGGCGCCGGAATGATTAAATAGGAAAGCCTCACTTCCACCGTAGGGTGCGGCCCTTGTGGCCGTCCTAACCCCCACCGTAGGGTGCGGCCCTTGTGGCCGTCCTAACATCCACATCCACCGTAGGGTGCGGCCCTTGTGGCCGTCCTAACCGGGTAAATGTGGCGTTAGGGCACCCACAAGGGGTGCCCCTACGGTAAAAAAAACGAAATAACTATGGCAGAACAAGAAAATAAACAGAAAACGGCAGAGATCGAAGCGAAGATCGCCGAACTCAATGAGCGCTTCAAAGAGGCACCGGCAGAAGAGGTCCTTGCCTGGTTCCTGCAGGAATATAAGGGAAAGATCGCGCTGTCGTCCTCACTCTCCATTGAGGATCAGGTGCTTACGCATATGATTGTGGAGAAAGATCCTACCACAAAGATCTTCACGCTCGATACCGGCCGTCTCTTCCCCGAGACTTACCAACTTATCGACCGTACAAACCTCACGTATAATATTAAGATTGAAGTATTCTTCCCCGATTATCATGAGGTACAGCGCATGGTCCGTGAAGAGGGTATCAACCTTTTCTATAATAGTATCGAGAGTCGTCACCGCTGCTGCGCCATTCGAAAGCTCGAGCCGCTGCGCCGGGCCTTCAAAGGGCTCGATGTGTGGATCTGCGGCCTGCGCCATGAGCAGAGTGTCACGCGAAAAAACATGAAACTCGTGGAATGGGATGACATGCACGGACTCATCAAAGTCAATCCGCTGATCAACTGGACAGAAGACCAGGTGTGGGAATATATCCATCAGCACCATGTGCCTTACAATAAGCTCCACGACAAAGGTTATCCGAGTATTGGCTGTGAGCCGTGTACGCGTGCCGTCAAGCCCGGTGAGGATGTCCGTTCCGGCCGTTGGTGGTGGGAGGATCCCGACAAACGTGAGTGCGGGCTCCATAAGAGATACTAAGGCCTCGCCCGCTAACATCCACTTGCAGGGGCCGTCCCTTGTGGCGGTCCGCCGTCGGAACGACGGATGTTTATGCCAATGTTGAATGGCCTGCCGTTGTGTGCTTGCGCTTTGCAAGCGCAAGGAAGCGCCGATGTAGTCCTAATAGAATAAGTATGAAGAAAGAGAGATTTATTTTCAATAGCTTGTCAACCCTGTGCTTTGCCGTCGTCCTTCTGCTCACTTCCTGTGGACAGAAGAAGCCGGTAGAGGCAGGGAGTGACGGCCTCACGGGAACGATCTCTCTCTCCGGCGCCTTTGCCCTTTATCCCCTTGCCGTTGCCTGGGCCGATGAGTTCCAGCAGTTGCATCCCGGCGTACAGATCGATATCTCTGCCGGTGGTGCCGGAAAGGGTATCACCGATGTCATTGCCGGTGTTGTCGACCTCGGTATGGTCAGTAGGGAACTGGAGCCTGCCGAACAGCAGCGCGGCGCCTATGCCATTGCCGTAGCCCGTGATGCCGTTATTCCTACCATCAACGATCGTAATCCCAATCTCAAGGCTGTGCTGCGCCGTGGCCTCAGTCGTCGTGCCGCCCTCGCTCTTTGGGCAACGGGTACATTGAAGACATGGGGACAGTTGGCCGGGAATAATGATAATACGCCTATCAATGTCTATACGCGCAGTGATGCCTGTGGCGCTGCCGGCACGTGGGCGCAATGGCTCGGTATGAAACAGGAAGATCTTTTAGGTATTGCTGCCTATGGCGATCCTGGTGTGGCAACGGCGATACAGCGTGACGTCCGTGCCATCGGCATGAATAATATCGGATATGTCTATGACAGTAAGACGCACCGGCCGAATCCCCATCTCGTCGTTATTCCCATTGATTTTAATAATAACGGACGCGTCGATGCCAACGAGCGGTTCTATGATACGCAGGGCGATCTGGCGAAAGCTATTGCTGACGGCCGTTATCCGTTGCCACCGGCACGAAACCTCTATCTCGTGACCCGTGGGAAACCGACCAATCCCGTTGTTGTCGCTTTCCTCCGTTATATCCTCTCCAAAGGACAGAAGCTCGTTCTTCCCCAGGGGTTCATCCCGCAGCCCAAGGCCGTGATTCAAAAAGAACTGGCTCATGTTGGGACATGATTTATCATGTCCCGCTATATATATAATAAGGTGTAATTTTTTTATGCAACATTATAGGAAAGACAAAATCGCCGGATATCTCTTCGGCTTTATGGCTCTTTGCGCCGTCCTCTTCGTGGTGGTCCTGGCCATAGGCTTGTACATGAAGTCCTCACCGATCCTTCATGAGCAGGGCCTGTGGACGCTGTTGACGACAACGACGTGGAAGCCGATGAAGGGCCAGTTTGGTTTTCTGCCTTTCCTTGCCGGTACGGGAGCCGTGACACTCCTCGCTGTCGTCATGGCGCTGCCATTATCGTTGCTGATGGCGATCTATCTCGCGGAGTATGCGGGAAAGCGTATTCAGCGGTTCTCTACGGCCTTGCTCGATATCCTCGCCTCGCTGCCGTCGGTGCTCTATGGCGTGTGGGGGTCACTGATTATTATCCCGTGGATTGCTGATGACCTGGCGCCGCTGCTCGGTGTCACGACAAGTGGCTATACTGTCCTTGCCGGCGGCATCGTTCTCGGCGTGATGATTATCCCGCTCATGGTGAGTCTCTTCGTTGAGATCTTCCGCGGTGTTCCCACGATGTTGAAAGAGTCATCGCTGGCCCTTGGCGCTACTCATTGGCAGACAATCAAGTTCGTCATTCTTCGCAAGAGTCTGCCGGGAATTATCGCTACCGTCGTCCTTGCCGTCAGCCGTGCATTGGGAGAGACGATCGCCGTGATGATGGTCTGCGGCAACCTGCCGATCATCCCGAAGAGTCTTCTTGACGCTTGTTATCCACTGCCGGCGCTCATCGCCAACAACTATGGTGAGATGATGTCGATGCCGCTCTATGAGAGTGCCCTGATGCTCGCCGCCTTCATCCTTTTTGTCCTCGTCTTTGTCTTCAATCTCGGGGCGCGGATCGTATTAAAAAGAATTCAGTCATGAGATATTTAGAAGAGAAAATATTCCGGGTGCTGATGGTCCTCAGCGTTCTCCTTGTCGCCTTCTTCGTGTTTTCCGTCATCGGCAGTATCCTTTGGCGCGGCTTGCCCGTACTGACGTGGCAGATGATTACGGAGATTCCGCACGGCGGATTCTATATCGGTGGGGAAGGAGGATTCCTCAATGCAATAATCGGTAGTCTGGAGATTGTTGTGGCTTCCACGGTGATCGGACTCATTATTGCCATTCCCGTCGTGTTCTATCTGAATGTCTATCTCAAACCGACAAGTTGGCTGGCGAGACTGGCAAGGCTGGCGTATGACGTGCTTTTCGGTATTCCTTCGATTGTCTATGGCGCGTTTGGATTTACCATCATGGTATGGCTCGGACTGCGTGTGTCACTGCTCGGCGGTATCATCGTGGAGACCTTGCTCGTCGTCCCCGTGCTGATCCGTAGTATCGATGAGGTGGCGCGGAATATCCCGCGTGGCTTGTTGGAGTCTTCTTATAGCCTCGGCGCTACGAGACTCGACACCATCGGCGTCGTCATCCGACAAATCGCTCCGGCTATCGCCACAGCGACGCTGTTGGCCGTCGGACGTAGCATCGGCGATGCCGCGGGCGTGATGTTCACTGCCGGCTTTTCCGACCGTATTCCTACGCATCTCTCCGATCCCGCAGCGACATTGCCGCTGAGTGTGTTCTTCCAGCTCAGCGCGCCGCAGACAAGCGTGCAGGATCGTGCTTATGCTGCCGCTGTCGTGCTGACGGTCATCGTGCTTATCCTCAGCCTTGGCGGTAGATATTTTATGGGGAAATTGGGGAAGAAATAATGCTTCCCCGTAGGGTGCGGCCCTTGTGGCCGTCCTAACCTCCCCGTAGGGTGCGGCCCTTGTGG
>JAQXXT010000093.1 GCA_029226205.1 Prevotellaceae bacterium | reverse complement strand
CACAGCGACTATTCTACCATTGGCTTCAAGGTAGGAATAGGAATCTACTTATAAAACATGTCAGAAAATATCAACAACAATTTTCAGGTTGTCAATGAGGGCTTCACCATTCGCGAGGCGATTGCTGAGGCCCATCGTTGTCTTCACTGTAAGGTACCGCAGTGCCGTAAGGGTTGTCCTATCGAGAATGATATCCCTGATTTTGTCCATGAACTCTCCATGGGTAATATGGGCGCGGCCATGCAGATCATCAACAACAAGAGTAACCTTCCTGCCATCTGTGGTCGTGTCTGTCCGCATGAGAAGCAGTGTCAGGGTCACTGTGTGTTAAACAAGAAAGGTAATCCCATTCAGATCGGTAAGCTCGAGCAGTTCATTGCCGATTTTGATACGAAGATGGACCTCACGCGTGAGAAGCTGCCGCAGAAGACGCGCGGCCGTGTCGCCGTCATCGGTTCCGGTCCTGCCGGACTCACCGTCGCCGGTGACCTCGCCCGTCAGGGTTTCCATGTCACGATCTTCGAGGGACAACATGAGCCAGGTGGCGTCTTGATGTATGGTATCCCGGAATACCGGTTGCCGAAGTCTGTCGTCCGTGCGGAGATTAAGAAGATCGAGGATCTCGGTGTCGATTTCGAGTGTGACTGTCTCGTCGGTGAGAACGGTATCACGGTCGACTCGATGTTCCGTGATGGCTACGATGCTATCTTCATGGGAACAGGAACGGCGGTGCCGCAGAATATGGACGGCACGCCGGGAGCTACCCTCCATGGTGTCAGCCAGTCGACCTATTTTCTGCATAATGTCAACGCCGTCAATGAGGGCGCTATGAGTCGTGAGGCCATCCCTCTTCGTGAGGGCGAGAAGGTCGGCGTCATTGGTGGCGGTAATGTCGCCATGGATGCCGCCCGTACGGCCATCCGCCTCGGTGCTGATGTCACCGTCCTCTACCGTCGTACGCAGGAGGAGATGCCGGCCATCGCGGCAGAGTATGAGGCTGCTGTCGCTGAGGGCGTGAAGTTCGAATGGGAGACAACGGTGGAGGAGTTCCTCGCCGGTGATAATGGCCGCCTCGCTGCCTGTCGGTTGAAGACACCGGAGGGAGAGCGGGAAGAGAAGTTCGACCGTATTTTCCTGGCTATCGGCTCCCGTCCCGCCAATCGTATCGTCTCCACGACGGAGGGTATCGAGGTGGATGAGAAAGGCTATGTGAAGACGCAGGAACGTCCCTTCGGAATGACGACACGCCGTGGCGTCTTCGCCGGTGGTGATGTCGTGCATCGTCCGCAGACCGTCGTCCTGGCTATGAAGGCCGCGAAGGAGGTGGCGCAGGGCATCGCGCAGTATGTCGACGCCATCAAGCTCTTGGAGGACGTCGGCGTGGAGATCAAGGCGTAGGGCTCTGCGCTTCCTTGCGCTTGCAAAGCGCAAGCACCCGACGGCGCGCCCAGATTAATAGACATATATATGAAAGCAATATTCTTTTTTCTCTTCTGTCTTTTCGCCCTGGCGGGGTGGGGACAGCGCACGTGTGTCGTGGCGAGTATGGAGGACCATATCCCGTTGCGGGACGTGATCATTCATACGAATACGAACCACTGGGCGCGTACCGACTACCGTGGCTATTGGGCGATGAAATACAGTTTCGACTCTGCCGTCGTCTCGAAGCCGGGATATATCAAGACGACGGTATATCTGAACAGTCTTCCCGACACAATCTTCCTTCTGCCGCAGGCGCGTCAGCTCCATGAGGTGACGATCTGGGGTAAGGACCAGCAGCATCTGAAAGCGATGGAAGAGTCGGCCCGTCAGACGGCCTCGGAGAATGGGGCGCCACGTGGAATCGTCAATGGAGACTTCCTCGGATGGATGGACCGTCGTGCCGTACGTGACCGTAAACATCACAAGGAAGCCCAGAAGATCCTGCAGAACTATGACAATGCCGACAAGAAGACGACTGATGATCCCATCATGGACGCTTATCTGAAACAGAAACAGGAAGAGGAGGAACAGCGGCTGTCGGGAAAGTAGGGACATGATTTATCATGATCCGTTTGGAGATGTATGTTTTTTTTCGTACTTTTGCAGTCAAAAAATAGAAATAAGATATTATGTTTGAAAATCTTAGCGACAGACTTGAGAGAAGTTTCAAGATACTGAAAGGTGAAGGTCAGATCACCGAGATCAATGTGGCCGAGACGATGAAGGACGTACGCCGCGCCCTCCTCGATGCCGATGTCAACTATAAAGTAGCCAAGGAGTTCACCAATAAGGTGAAGGAGAAGGCGTTGGGTATGAATGTCCTCACGGCTGTCAAGCCGGGCCAGTTGATGGTCAAGCTCGTCCATGATGAGCTGGCCGAGCTGATGGGAGGTGAGGATGCGCCGCTGGTGCTGAAAAGCCATCCCGCCGTGATCCTCATGAGTGGTCTCCAGGGTTCCGGTAAGACGACTTTCTCCGGTAAGCTCGCCAACCTGTTGAAGACGAAGCAGGGCAAGAAGCCGTTGCTCGTGGCTTGTGATGTCTACCGTCCCGCCGCTATCGACCAGTTGAAGGTCGTCGGTGAGCAGATTGATGTCCCCGTATACAGTGAGCCGGAGAATAAGAATGTCAATGAGATTGCCGACCATGCCATCCAGGAGGCGAAGACGAAAGGCAATGATGTTGTCATCATCGATACCGCCGGTCGTCTTGCTGTCGACGAGCAGATGATGAATGAGATCAGCAGTCTGAAGAATCATGTCAATCCCGACGAGACGCTCTTCGTCGTCGACTCCATGACGGGTCAGGATGCCGTGAATACCGCTAAGGAGTTCAATGACCGTCTTGATTTCGATGGGGTCGTACTGACGAAGCTCGATGGTGATACCCGTGGTGGTGCTGCCTTGAGTATCCGTACCGTTGTGACGAAGCCGATCAAGTTCATTGGAACGGGTGAGAAGATGGATGCCATCGATGTGTTCCATCCAGCCCGTATGGCCGACCGTATCCTCGGTATGGGTGATGTCGTCTCCCTCGTGGAGCGTGCCCAGGAGCAGTTTGACGAGGCCGAGGCCCGTAAGCTGCAGAAGAAGATCCAGAAGAACAAGTTCGACTTCAATGATTTCCTCGGACAGATCGAGCAGATCAAGAAGATGGGTAATATGAAGGAACTTGCCAGTATGATCCCTGGTGTCGGCAAGGCTATCCGTGATATCGATATCGACGGTGAGGCCAACAACGCCTTCAAGAGCATCGAGGCCATCATCCGTTCCATGACTCCTCAGGAGCGCTCTCATCCCGAGATCCTCAACAGCAGTCGCCGCAAGCGTATCGCTAAGGGTTCCGGTACTGACATCCAGCAGGTGGGCCGACTCATCAAGCAGTTTGATCAGACGCGTAAGATGATGAAGATGCTCACAGGCAACAAGATGGCCAGTATGATGGCCCGCATGAAAGGCATGCCCGGTTTCGGTGCCAAGGCATAGATTTTCAGGAGTAAGCTATTAGAGACTATATATAAAAGGTATATGTATACATTGATCGATGGAAAGGCCACCGCTACGGCCATCAAGGCTGAGATTGCGGAGGAAGTGAAGCGTATCGTCGCCGCCGGCGGCAAGCAGCCCCATCTGGCTGCCGTCCTTGTCGGCCATGATGGCGGTAGTGAGACATATGTGAAGAATAAGGTTATCGCTTGTGAGCAGTGTGGCTTCAAGTCCACGCTCATCCGTTATGAGGATGATGTCACGGAGGAGGAGCTGCTGGCTTGTGTGGACCGTCTGAACAAGGATGCCGATGTCGATGGCTTCATTGTCCAGTTGCCGTTGCCGAAGCATATCGATGAGCAGAAGATCATCATGGCTATCGACTACCGCAAGGATGTCGACGGATTCCATCCCATCAATGTCGGCCGCATGGCTATCGGCTTGCCTTGTTTCATCTCCGCCACGCCGTTGGGTATCCTCACGCTGCTCCGTCATTACCATATCGAGACGAGCGGCAAGAAATGTGTCGTCCTCGGTCGCAGCAATATCGTCGGAAAGCCGATGGCCCAGCTCATGCTTCAGAAGCAGTATGGCGATGCCACCGTCACCGTCTGTCACAGTCATTCAAAGACGTTGAAGGAGGAGTGCCGTAACGCCGATATCATCATCGCCGCCATCGGTCAGCCGAATTTCGTCACAGCCGATATGGTCAAGGAAGGTGCTGTCGTCATCGATGTCGGTACGACGCGAGTCCCCGATGCCACGAAGAAGCGCGGCTTCCGTCTCAATGGTGACGTGAAGTTCGATGAGGTCGCTCCGAAGTGTTCATTCATCACTCCCGTCCCCGGCGGTGTCGGTCCGATGACGATCTGCTCGTTGATGAAGAACACGTTGTCGGCCGGTAAGAAGGAATTTTATCGGTAATAATTATACGTAATATCCGAAAAAATGCTGGCTTTTGGATCTTTTTTAATGCTTTTATGCTCTTAAACATAAAAAAAAGTAGAAAAGATTTGGAAGTTAGCGTTTTTTTTTGTTACTTTGCACCCGAAAAGTGGGGGTAACCCTGCTACGCTAGTATAAGAAACTAAATATTAATTTTATAAATTAAAAATCAGAGAGACATGAAAAAGTTATTTTTGATGTTTGCAGCAGCTGCTCTGGCAGCTTCCGCATCTGCTCAGACCGTTCAGGAGAGCAAGACTTTCGACAACTGGTATGTAGGAATCAATGGTGGCCTGGCTACCAAGACTACGGGCCATGCTTGGATGAAGGGTCTCGATCCTAACTTCGGTGTACGTGTAGGCCGCTACTTCACTCCGGTCTTCGGTCTTGCTGCTGAGAGCAACGCTTACTTCTCCAACAAGCCCGCTAACTCCTTCGGCACTGCTTTCCGTGCCCTGAACACCAGCTTGCTGGCTACTGTAAACCTGAGCAACTGGTTCGGTGGCTACAAGGGTGAGCCCCGCTTCTTCGAGGTATCTCCGGTCTTCGGCTTCGGTTGGTATCATAGCTTCGGCCACAGCAATACGACTAACTTCTTTGCAAAGAAGGATGCGCTGACCTCTAAGGCAGGTATCGACTTCGCCTTCAACTTCGGTTCTGCAAAGCAGTGGCAGGCATACGTTGAGCCTTCTATCACGTGGGCACTCAACGGCTTCGACGGCAAGCAGGAAGTTGCTTACAATATCAACAAGAGCTTCGTTCAGCTCAATGCTGGTATCGTTTACAAGTTTGGTAACTCCAACGGTACTCACAACTTCAAGATCGCTCAGCTCCGTGATCAGGCTGAGATCGATGGTCTGAACGACCAGATCAACCAGCTCCGTGAGGAACTGGCAAAGAAGCCTAAGGAGGTTGTTAAGGAAGTCACCAAGGAGGCTCCTGAGGTACGTGTTGACAACCTGATCTTCGTTACCTTCGCACAGGGCAAGAGCGCTCTGACCAAGGAGGCTAAGAAGGCTCTCGACGGTGTTGCTTCTGGCAAGCACGTCCAGATCGTTGGTACTGCATCTCCTGAGGGTTCTAAGGAACTCAACGACAAGCTGTCTCAGGCTCGTGCTGACGTTGTTGCTGACTACCTGAAGAGCAAGGGTGTCACTGTTGACGAGGCTACCGGTAAGGGTGTACAGGGTACTACCTCCAACCGTCTGGCTGTCGTTTACGTGAAGTAATCGAAACAACAGAAATCTAAAATTCTAAGATAGGGCGCTGCCACTTTTGTGGCGGCGCCTTTTTGCGTTTCCCACCGTAGGGGCACCCCTTGTGGGCGCCCTAACCGGGGATCCGATTCCACCGTAGGGTGTGGCCCTTGTGGCCGTCCTAACCGGGGATCGTGGCGTT
>JAQXXT010000092.1 GCA_029226205.1 Prevotellaceae bacterium | reverse complement strand
CCATCACTGTCAGAACGAGCAACGCAGAAGCCCACGCCGATATGATATACCTCACCCGAGGCGTACCCTATCAAACGACAGAGCACACCTCAAGCTAGATGCATATACACATCCACAAGGCATCTACCATTGCCTTGCTCTTTGACAGTGACTGGAAAGTTGCGAAGTTTCGAGTTGTCAAGAACAAGCGTTAGTAAACGCTTTCCCATAAATGTCTCCCACCCTCCGGACTTCTGCATTTAACTTCAGTCTTTTGGATAGGACACTGCAAAATTACGAAAATTTTATCGAATAATACATCCTTTGTTTAATATTTTGCTTTAAAATTCTATTATCCGTGAATATCTGTGTCATCCAACGACAAATTTTTTATGTTTCACGTAGGCATGCGGCACATGATCAATCATTTCGGTACAATATCCCATCCCCCTGTTGCATTGATTGATGAAAATTGAAGTGATGCCTTGGCATCCCATTGACGGCTATCAATGCGCCAATGTATTGATGAAATATTGATGGTCTTTGATGGAGACGATATCGCCAACTATAATTCTTTAGCATAGCTGGAGAATTGTTTGTTGACAAAGATCAAGAGGAAGATGTTCGCCCCCTTCGGGGACGCATTGGGGCAGAGAGATACAGAAGCCCCGTGCGCCCGGTCCGTGATGTCCGTCGTTATCGCTCCGGCCATCCTGTCCCATGTGCACGGGGTTAATCATGTTGGCCCCCTCCGGGGACCTTCGTCCGTGGAAGTCCGTGAAGACCGTTGCCAACAGAATGTACTAAGTAGGTGGCCGCCATGTTGCGGCCACGCACCCACATGTGGCGGAGTTGTTATTTTACAAGAACATGAAAAACAAAAATGATACACGTGGGTGTGTTGTTTACGAAGAAAACCTATAAAAACAAGATAAAAACCAGGGGCTGCGTCTGCATCCGTAAAATCTTTTTTAAACTATGCCTTCCGGCAAGAGATTTGAAGGATTTTTACGGATTTTACGCTTCGCATTTTTGTGATTTATAAGAAGAAAACGGCGCACCAGATATTATCTGCTTGAATGGCTCCATCAATATTCGCCTCGAGCATCGTCTCCATTAATGTTTCATTAATGATCATTAATGGAGACGCCCCATGCCGCCACTATTGATGAAAATTGACGCGATGCCTTGGCATCCATTAATGAATATCTTTTCAGCACTGATGATATTGATGAAATATTGATGATCATTGATGGAGGCATGTCACCCACATAAATTATCCGGTGTCCCGTTTTTATTTGGTTTAATGGTTTTTGTTGAAACAAACAGAAACTCGTTTTCGTTGAAACAAATAGCAACGGGGGTTCGTTGAAACAAACAGCAACTCGTTTTCGTCGAAAACAGAATTTCTTGTTGATTGGAAGGATCGTAATGGATGTCATTTAAGAGTTGTGCAAGGCCCTTGCACAAAGTGTGCATGACGTCTGCACAACTTGTGCAAGGGTCTTGCACAACCATTAAACGACAAACAAAACATCTCTCTAAAGCCCATCAAATGCCTCTCGGAAATATTTGTCAAACCAAATACAAGGCTGGTCTGTTATTGTGTGCTTCCCAGATTTTCCAATATAGATGGTAGAAATCGTCCTCTATTGCGGCTGGAGGCATCTCCATTAATGATCATTAATACAGCATTAATTCTCCAGTAAAAGTGTATATATTATCAATGTATATTAATGGAGCTCAAGCATATCGCCTCATTTGATGATAATTGATGGCAGCATTAACAACGGAAAATATCGGGGCTGTTGCAATAGTCCGTGGATAAAATCTATAGTTTATGGTTGATTTTCTCGTCTTGCTATGGTATGAATGCAATAAAAGTATTATCTTTGCACCCATGGCAAAGAAGACATCAACATTCGACTATAAGACCCTGGCTGGATTTCTGCTTCCAGAAGGTATCTTGGATTTTTTTGACGTAACAAACGTAGAAGAGGAGCATACGGGAGAATACGCTGAGACGGGATTGGAGAAACTCAAGCTTCATATCTATCTTGATGAACGTGACACACGCTCTGAAGAATGGCATGATCTCAAACCCAACGGATTCACAGAAAGCCGTGAAGTGACAGACTTTCCCATTCGGGACCGTAAGGTTATTCTGCATGTACGCCGCCGCCGATGGACAGACAGTGAAGGGCATAATGTAGTCATAGATCGTTATGATTTAGTTGCAGAAGGCACCAGCTACTCGAAGGAGTTCGCTGATGTCTTAAAAAAAATATATGGATACGTACCCCGTCACGGCATGTTCCGTGGCGCGGATCTATAAGTTAGACGCACGTAATCTCGAACGGTCTTATAAGGACTGTCTAAGTGGTTTTAAAGACTGGGATCAAGCTAGTCATGCAGCCGATTGGGTTCTGCTCACGGAGAACATGGGTGAGCATCTAAGCATTGACGAGACCCTGCTTCACGAGGACCTCAGAACATTTGTGTCGAATAAGGAGGGACATGGCAAACATGGAACCCTTGTAGCCTCTGTAAGCGGAACGAAAGCATCAGATGTCATCAAAATTTTGATGAAGATACCGGAAGAGAAACGTCTTGCAGTAAAGGAAATCACGATGGACTTCTCTGACAGCATGTATACCATAGCAAAGAAAGTATTCCCTAACGCAGAGATCGTTGTGGACTGTTTCCACATCATCAAGCGCTGCACAGATGCCGTAGAGGAGATCCGTCTGAAAGAGAAACGTGAAGCCATAAAGGAGCAGAACAAGGCAAAGGCCGAGTTCAAGAAGAAACTCGAGCTGCGTGCCAAACGGCGCAAGTACTATAGGAGAAACCATCCAAAGAAATACAATGGCAAGAAGCGTGGACGTAAGCCCATGCGCTTGAATCAGCGGTTCAAGCCAAAGGAGCTGTCCAATGGTGATACTCATGTAGAACTGCTTACCAGGAGCCGATACCTGGTTATGCAAAGCGGAGATAAATGGGGTGAGAAGCAAAAAGAAAGAGCCTTGTTGTTGTTCAATATGCATCCGAAGATAAAGGAAGCACATGGACTTGTGTGCAGTCTGAGATCTATTTTCGGTAACAAAGATCTTACCAAGGAAACAGCACGAGAGAAACTGCATGAGTGGTATCAGAGTGTTTCTAAATCCACCTTACGGGAGATCAAGGCTGCCAGAGATCTCATCAAGTATAAAGAAGAGGAAGTACTGAACTATTTCAATAACAGGTCGACTAATGCTTCAGCAGAGTCCCTCAACTCAAAGATGAAGGGATTCAGGGCACAGATAAGGGGTGTGCAGGACCTTCCCTTCTTCATGTTCAGAGTAGCAACTATCTTCGGATAATGGGATTAGCTATCCACGGACTAATGTAACTGGGCCGTGGTAGTACAATACCTCGCTGACTGTTTTTTAGCCGTCTTTTTCATTCATGATTTTTTCTATTCTAGATGAAGAGCAGTCTGAAAAACAGACTTAGCACTCATAAATAACGGAGATATTTTCGTAAACATGCTGTTTACAAAATTATCTCCGTTGTTTATGACTCACAAACACCATAGATATTTCAGAAAATTACATTCAAAATCTGCATAATCATGCGGATTTCTGATCGATATACGAGAATTATGCGAATAAATATGTAGCTTTCAAGGGTCAACACCACGATCAATCTTATATCTCATTGATACTCAACCCAATACAAAACAGCCTCAAAACTCCCGTATTCTCAGCCAATCATCGGCCTGTTGATCGCCATGCCCAAAATGAGCCAGATGTTTGACGCAAAAAAGTGTCAGCACATGAAAGACTGACAAAAGAAAAATCCATTGAGAAAGCGAGCCTAAAATATATAGGAAATTTCGTAATACGATATTTTTTATGCTAAAAATTTTGTTATTCGAAATTTTAATTGTAACTTTACCCTATGAGAATAATATCACATAAAAAAATAAAACTGGTTTATGAACAGCCCAAATATGCTGAAGCCCGCCTCCCTTTGGAGAGATGGTACTATATAGCCTCTCAAAGGGAATGGTTTAATCTTGCTGATATCCGCCAAGACTTCGGAGATACTGATATGGTTGGTAATCAACATTACGTTTTCAACATACATGGAAATAAGTTTAGACTGGTCGTTGTTATCCAGTTTACGATTAAGAGAATATATATTCGTTTTGTGGGGACACATGCCCAATACGACAAGATAAACGACATTACAAAAATTTGAACTGAAAGATATGGAAAAAATTACTCAAGCACAATATGAATGGGCAGAGAAGAGAATTGAAGAACTTCTTCCCCTAGTGAATGATAATACGCCAACAACAGATTCCAACAGTATTGAATTGACGATTATGAGCGATATTGTTGAGGAATATGAGAAAGAGCATTATCCCATCGACAAGCCTACACCAGCTGAACTCATCAGCATGGGGCTTGCCGACAAAAAAATGACTCAGAAGCAACTTTCTGAAGAGATTGGTGTTAGTCCTAGTCGAGTGAATGCCTTTGTCAGTGGAAAAAGTGAGCCTGGTCTTTCCCTTGCAGGAAGGATCTGTAAAATTCTTGGCATCATGCCAGAAGCCATGCTCAGCTATTAAAATAACCTGGCAGTGTTTAATGCTTTCCAAACACCTTCCCCACTCGTCTCCGGAAGTTCCAGCAATAGAGCAACCCGGCAGTGGTGAGCCCAAAGGGAAATGACCACCACACGCCGATGAGACCGGCATGACAGACAATGGCGAAGGTGTAACTCAACGGTAGGCCGATGATAAAGAAGGCAAAGAAGGCCGAGAAGACCAAAGGACGGACATAGGAGATGCCTCTCAGACTATTGCCGAAAACAATCTGCATGCCATCGCCGAACTGATAGACCATAAAGGGAATAACCGTCAGGGCAACCAAGTCTTGTACCTGACGGTTGTTCGTAAACAGACTGCCGAGATCGTGACGGAAAAGGAAGATCGGAACGGAGACAATAACGGCCAGGAATAATACCAGTTGTATGGCGGCATAGGCATTACCTTTCACGGCACTTGAATCCTTACGGCCATAACCATTACTGATACGTATGGCCGCGGCGGCACCGATTCCGTAATAGATCATAAAGCCCAACTGACTGATCGTAAGCATCACCTGATGGGCAGCCAACGCCGTCGTGCCCACCCAGCCGACAATGATACTCGTCAACGAGAAAGAGGCTGTCTCCATGCCCATCTGGAAAGCTATGGGCCAGCCGAGCTTATTCAGATGCATGAAATCGACACGGTTGACGCAGCCTTTCAGAAAGCCATGAACAAAAATCTTATATCTCTTGATGGTGAGAAAAGCACACACCATCACGACCGCCATGACGATACGGGAGAAGAGCGTGCTCAGTCCCGCGCCCAAGAGTCCCATCTCCGGCATGCCGAGATGACCGTAAATCAAAATGTAGTTCCCGCAGATATTCAGGATATTCCCTCCTATCAGCACCCACATCGACAAAGCTGTATCCGTAATCCCGTCAGCCCACTGCTTGAAGACATTGAAAAGACAAATAAACGGCAACGAGACAAGGAGGATGATAAAATAGGGTTTGATGAGTGGTATCAGTTCCTTCGGCTGATGGAGGCCGTCGATAGAGAAATAAACTCCCATCATCACCAGCATAAGGATCAAGGCCAGCATGAGATTGGCAAGGATGCCATTCTTCACCACTTCACCGATCTTCTCTTCTTTCTCCTGCCCGAAAAGTTTACCGACTGTCGGCGTGATGGCATAGGAAAATCCCAAAGCGAAGATGATAACGAGATTAAAGAGATTGTTGACGAAGGCCGCCGCTGCCAGCTCGCGCGTAGTGTGATGACCGATCATCAATGTGTCGGCAAAGGCTAACACAATTGTTCCCAACTGTCCGATGACAATTGGGAATCCAAGACGCAACAACGACTTATAATAAGAGGTGTAGAGTCGCATTCAATAAGTGTATATTTCTGATTCTAAAAGAAACAACTGCCTGATTATACAGAACGGGAATAAGGACGCTCTACCAGACGGCCGGAGAGATAGAGCACGGCAGGCTGGAGCGTATGACGACGATGATCGAAGATCATGGAAGGATCATAACGCTGGCCACGATAGAAGAGTTCGAAATGGAGATGATCTCCCGTGGCATGACCGGTCATTCCCGTCAGACCAATGACATCACCGGCATGAACACGCTGGCCGACATGAACGAGCAGCTTGCTCTCATGGGCGTACAGCGTTTCAAAACCATAGGCGTGACGAATCGTGATGCAATTGCCATAACCACTACGGACGCCGGAAGCCACGACAACACCATCAAAGGCAGCGTGGATACTGTCGTGATTGATGCGGGTCTTGATATCTACTCCCGTATGATGATAGAATGTACTGTCGTCTTTCTCACGCAGTTTGTTATACGGACTTGTAACATAACTGCCGACAAGAGGATAACACCAATGATCAATGGAGAGATTGCCAAGAACAATCTTTGAAACAGATGCCTTGGCATCGCTGGGATCAAGGCTCGTAATCATGCGGTCAAGACGACGACTGATGACAAGGGCCAGAGAATCCAGCACACTATCTGCATGTTCCGATACTGCCGTATCGACAACTTCAGGCATATATGATTTCTTCTTCAACCATCCTAACGTATTCACCTGGGGTTTCCATGTGGTGACACCGGCCATCGACGCCTGACGACGGGCCGTAGGAACGGATGCGCTGATCAACAGCAAAGCGGAGATAATGACTAATAGAATTGATTTCATTTCAAGTTGCAAAGTTATCAAAAATTTATGGATTATCCATCAACTATTTGCCTAAAATACCTTAAAATCAAACAGATTTAAGAATAAACTCCACAGAACGGTACAACTCCATCGCCAAAACCTCGATCAGAAAGAGTGGCGCGGCCTTCGCGATACCTCTTGTGACGACAACTATACAACTAAACACGTCTGACAAACGACCGGAGAGGACACCGAATGTCAGACTGCTGATGATCGTCTGCAGACAAATGAAAGGGATCAAACTGCGGGAGAACGCGCTCGGAAAGAGGTCGCCCGTGACACTCAGCAACAGCGCATGAGGAAGAGCCACCAGTACGGTCATCACGGCGATGCCGATGAGCGCCGTGATCACCGACCAGCGCAGCGCCAGCCGGTCGCTATAGCCCAACGGCCTGCGCAACCGTGTTACGCCACAGCCGGTAAAAGCGCCATAGGCCATTGAGCCGATGATCAGCCACAAGAGCAACGGCGACAACTGCAATCGGACAAACTGTCCGAAAAACCAGCGGATGCCTTCACTACTCAACAGCGAATGCCACGACAACTCCGGCATCATCGCCGTAACAAGCCACGAGGCCAGGACGGTGATGATCTGTAGGACGATCAGCGTAACAACCGTAAATGAAATAACTTTCTTCATAACTTTATCGTAGGGACATGATGTTCATGTTCCGCCAATTATTCCGGATCGGCGACGAGGTTATCCAAATCAATAATTCTCAATTCCAATGCTCTAACGACGAGGCGTGTGGCGTTGACACTGATACCGTTATTGCCATTCGGAAACAGTTTCTGTACAAGCTCGTTCTGCCGTTTCTCCAGACTCTTCACGCCGAAAGGCATACCGCGCAGCTTCGTAATCTGTTCCTTCGTATAGCCAAGGGCGAGATGACGCAGAAAACGCTCGTCATACTCGTCAATCTCATAGTCTACCAAAGCCTCCTGATGCATGAGTTGTTGGTTGACACTCTGCTTGAAACGCTCAACGATCTTCTCCAGGATCGGCTGGTTGAAAACCATGCGCTTGCCATTCATACAGGCGGTCACATCATCACGCGTCAGCAGTTCCCCACTCTTCAGGATAATACCGTCACAACCGGCATCAAGGACATCAACCCATAACTTCTCGTTGAGAATCTCACCCGTGAAGATCAACACCTTCACCTGGGGATACATCTCTTTCGTCTGACGGCAGATCTCTACACCCACCGTCGTTGAACCACCGAGACCGAGGTCCAGCAAGACGAGATCGGGAAGATTCTGCTTAATCAGTTTCCAATACGCCGGCTCTGAGTCTGCCGTCCCGATAATCTCTGCCTCGGGGATATCATTACGGAAGATTCCTTCTGTTCCCTTGAGCTCCAAGGGGACGTCTTCCACGATAATCACTTTAAATTTTTCCATATCTGTTTGGCTAATATTAGTTCTATATTCAGTTTTCCTTCTCGATCCTGTCGCGCCGTGATGCCACAGCCACGGAGATTCGTCACCTCCCCGACTTCTCTGACGATCTGACGACAGAGCAAGAAATGAATATCTACAGTTCGGGGCGTGAAGAGGTTATGACACTGCTCTTCTGTAAGCCTCAGCTTCGGGAAGGGCACGAGGATACGCACATAACGCGTGGCCAAGGGATCGACGGAGCTCTCGATATTCTCCACCTCCGGCTCTCCGCCACCCATCTGCTTGAGAAGGGTAAAGAGATAGCTGACCATCGCCGGGTCATAGCGTACGTAGGTATTCACTTCACGCATGGCCTGCGCGGAGAGAAGCGTGTAGAGTTGGATATAATAATCGACAAGCTGACGGAGATCCTCCACGGAAGTCTCGCCTTCTTCATCAATAAGCTGGCGGATACGGGAAGGATAATACATCGTCTCATGTTTGAGAGCGCTCAGGCAGTTGTCGAGAATAGCATTGGAGACATGAAGACGGCCATTCTCATACTGTAGCCGCTGCCGTTCATCCTGTGCCAGTTGCAGAGCCTGTTCGCGATTCTTATCATCGGCTATTCCTTTCTCCAAAGACGCAGTTATCTCACGTACGACGACATCAAGCCGTTCAATCGTCTTTCGTGCGCGTTGTCCGCCGACATGGATATGATTACGGGAATCCCAGATCTTTCGGATCTTCCGTAACCGTTCCTCATCGCTCATCTTCTCATCGATAAGAATGTTATTGATCATTCTCACACGTTCCAGGCAGAAACGATAAAAGAGCTGGTGACGATAATAGGCGAAATAGAAAATCGGGAAGATCGACAAAAGAAGAAGGATTAGCAGGACAATGGATACCGTCTTGGAATTCTCCGTCTTCTGCATCACCTTCACATAATTGTCCAGACTGTTATCTGCCGAACAAGCACGGAAGAGAGAGGTGTAGATCTTATTGTTATACTCATAGAGCATCCAACGATGCAGGGCAAGGGCTGCCACGGCACTCTCATTGCGGACATCAAGAATGATATAATAATCAGCACGAAGATGGTCACGATACCAACGAATCTCCGCCGGTACCACTTCATGTCCATAAGCCAGCAAGGTATCCGTATGACCCGGCCGTTGCTTCTGATACCAGAGGTTCAACTCATGACGGGCTGAATCGGCAAAAGAAAGGGTACGGGCATAGGTACCGCGGATATTACAGAAATAGGCGGAATCTGCATAAGCCGCTGCCTTGCGGACGTCTGCGGGTATATTCTTCGGGATACGACGCTGACGCATAGCGGCTTTACCGGCCCAGGCGTTAGGCGCAAAAGACAAGAAAGACAATCCGAAAAGCAGAAGCATGGTCAATGCTCTTACAATTCCTTTCGGCAGAAGGAAAGAGATGGCCGTGCCTTTTCCTTTCTCGGATGTTGCCTGAATGGAACAACCGGAGAAGAAAGGACTGATCTTCTTGTATTTCTCGATAATGCCCTTACAGTTCAAGAGTCCAAAGCCATGATGCTGGGAGGACGGATCATCGACAATAGGTTTATGGTCGAAGAGATGAGCTACTTGATCCTCGGTCATGCCGCAGCCATCATCAGTGACAGAGAGATCTACCATCGGTCCGTCCTCACGGGCTTGGATACGGACATGACCACCCTGGGGAGTGAACTTCCGTGCGTTGTCTGCAAGGGTATTCAACATGAAGAGTGTCAGCGTGCGGTCCGCCTTGACGACAGCCTTCGATGGCTCTATCTCCAGCGTAATTCCCTTCTGTCGGAAAGAGAAAGTACCTTTGGCAACAATATCGAAAAGATCCTGAATGGGAAAGCTCTCGATATGCAGACTCAGTTGTCCTTGCCTGAGTTGTATCCATCGTGTCAGCACAGCGTTGTCGGCATTGATCTCATCGGTGAGTTCGGAGATATACTCGAAGCGCTGGTGCCTTACTTCCTGTTTCTCACCGCCTTTCTGCAAACGATCGACCTCGTGGATGATTCGGTCAATGAGCGGGATAATGGAATTGACAAGCTCTATCTTTGCACGTTGTTCGAGATGCCGCTCTTTGCCAAGACTGACACGACGACGAAGGACTTCCTGGTCTTCCTGCAACTCTTCTCTCCGTTCTTCATAAGCCTCAACATGACGCTTACGCTCCTGCTGCCACTGCTGCAGAGGCTCCAAGAGCTGTGCTGCGGAATAGCGACGGTCACTGCGGTGACGCATCCGACCGAGAACGATGAGGAATGTGGTAACGAGGATGATGGCAACAATGACTGCAACGATCATCCAGTTCAACTGAAAGACACTGGTATCAAGTTGGGCAGCACGGGCTTCAAGGAGACGGTCCTGACGTGTTCGTTCCTGTAAGTCAAGATAAATATTGCGGTTATAATCGCTCATCGGCTTGTCATCCATTGCCGAATAGACGATACTCAACTGTTCATGGATGGATGCCACAAGGTCAGGGGCCTGTTCTATAGCCTTGTCGGCTAACGCATCCTCCAGACAGATGCCGGCGGAACGATTGTCTCCGATAAGTCTATAACACTGAGCCAGCGTTCGATAGGCACCGGCGATCTGATAAACATCACCATAAGTCGTAAAGAATTCCAGAGAGCGCTGAGCAAGGTTACCGGCGAGAAGACTGTCTGGCATATTGCCGGTATTCAGGTAGTTGAATGCCGGGAGATTGTTGTTGAACAACATCTTTCCCGTATGTGGCGCCATAAGATGTTCACTGATTGCCTGCAGACTGTTGGCTACCCAGAATGTCTGGCCACTACTGACGGCCAGAAGATAACACTCCATGAGATAATTAAACTCATCCTGTGCTGTCTGCTCTTGCGTGCTGCGGGTGATAAAGCCTCCTGCTCCTATATTATATAGGTAATCCAGATATTGCGCCGTATCCTGTTCCACCTCCTCGGGATCTATCTCCGCCAGCGCTTTGGCAACCTGCAACGGCTGACCGATATAATAAAAATAGGTGGAACTGACGATGCCGTATTCCGAACGGGCATAGATCATTCGACGTCGGGAACGGTCGTCAAGATCATTACGTTCCTCATCAATACGGGCCAGAAGCTGACGGGCATGTTCACGATAGGTATAAAAGTCTTTATTTCTCGACTGCCGCTGACAGAGACGCATGGACTGGATATCCGCAATGAGCTGTTCGATCTCGTTATTCGTCGTCTTCCGAACTTCATGAAGGAGTTGTTCGGCATGGGGATACTTCATGCGCATGATATCAACGAAAGCAAGGTTGTTCAACGCCTCTGCACGTCCCGTGGAATAATCTTCTGAAAGGGTATAAGCTCTTCGCGCCAGGACAGCGGTGGAGTCAAGGTTCTTATAATGAAAGGCATAAGAACGACTGTTCAGCCTGTCGACAGTCTCCTGATGGGCTGGTGAACAAGCTGAAAAAAAGAGCAGTGTCATCATCAATACGATGATGACACTACAGTATGAATTTGCGTTATGCGCGTGCTTCCCGGATATATCCAAGGGCTTCCACACATTTATCGGTAATGGCCTGCCAGTTCTTGGCGGCGATGACATCTTTCGGGAAGAGTTTTGAGCCCATTCCGACACAGAGCACACCGGCCTTGATCCATTCCGTGAGATTCTCGCGGGTAGGAGCGACAGCGCCCGTCACCATAATATTACTCCAGCGCAACGGCGCAAGGACATTCTTCACAAAGGAAGGACCACCGACATTTCCGGCCGGGAACACCTTCGTCACATCACAGCCGAGGGCCTGCGCGTCACTGATCTCACTGACACTGCCACAGCCGGGAGAGTAAGGAACGAGGCGGCGGTTGCAGATAGGCGCAATCTCCGGAACGAAGTTAGGACCAACGATGAAGTTGGCGCCGAGCTGGAGATACAGAGATGCTGTCGGTGCGTCGATGACGGTACCGGCGCCAAGGATAAGCTCAGGACACTCCTTGGCTGCCCATTTCACGAGTTCTCCGAATACCTCATGAGCGAAATCGCCGCGGTTGGTAAACTCGAAGACACGGACGCCACCGTCATAGCATGCCTTGATGACATGCTTACAGATATCAAGGTCACTGTTGAAGAACACGGGAACCATGCCCGTCTCCTTCATAGCCGTAATAACTTGTACTTTATTGAATCTTGCCATTGTCTTTTCTTTTTATCATTTCGTTTAGCGCTGAACACGTCCGTTGGCGTTGCCACCGGCGAGACTCTCTACCTCTGCAGCGCTGACGAGGTTGAAATCACCGGGGATCGTATGCTTAAGGGCTGAAGCTGCGACGGCAAACTCCAGGGCTTCTCCCTGGGTCTCCTTTGTCAACAAGCCATGAATCAAACCACCGGCGAAAGAATCGCCGCCACCGACACGGTCAATGATCGGATTGATATCGTAATGCTTGCTCTGATAGAACTCCTTACCATTATATATTAGGGCCTTCCAGCCATTATGAGTGGCACTGAGGGACTCGCGCAGCGTAGACACCACATATTTGAAGCCGAACTCCTGCATCATTCCCTTGAAGATACCATAGTAACCTTCGGCATCCGTCTTTCCGCCTTCCACATCTGCCTCTGGCTTAAAACCAAGACAGAGCTGGGCATCCTCTTCGTTACCAATACATACATCGACATATTTCATCAGCGGACGCATGATACTGATGGCTTTCTCTGAGGTCCACAGCTTCTTGCGGAAGTTGAGGTCCACGCTCACCGTGACACCGTGGCGCTTGGCTGCCTCACAAGCAAGACGTGTCAACTCTGCTGCCTTGTCACTGATAGCCGGCGTGATGCCACTCCAATGGAACCAACGGGCACCCTCCATAATCTTGTCAAAGTCGAAGTCCTCCGGATCAGCCTCAGCGATAGCGCTGTGGGCGCGGTCGTAGATAACCTTTGAAGGACGCATGCTCGCACCCGTCTCTGCATAGTAGAGACCCACACGGTCACCACCGCGGGCGATAAAGTCAGTGTGCACACCATAACGGCGCAAGGCGTTGACAGCTATCTGACCAATCTCGTGAGCCGGGAGCTTACTGACGAAATAGGCATCGTGGCCATAGTTGGCCAGGCTCACGGCAACATTGGCCTCACCACCACCGGGAATGATCCGGAACGTGTCTGTCTGAATGAAGCGGTCATTGGCCTCTGGTGAGAGCCGAAGCATAATCTCACCGAACGTAACAATTTTCGATCTCATTTTTTGAAATGTTTTAAATTAGTGTAGTCACTATGATTGTTATTTGCACCGCAAAAATAGGAATATTTTCACAGACAACGAAATATTTTCAAAGAAAAGTGTGTTTTTTAGGAAAAAAAAGGCTGTGCTCTCGCACAATTCAAACTTTTTTCCTATTTTTGCACTCAAATAGGTGTAATGTGTGCGACCACATGGTTACATTTCCGTGTTACCGCGTGGGAAAGCACAGACAAACAAGAAAAAGAATGACCACAAGAATCAGAATCAAGGACATTGCTGAGCGCGCCGGTGTCTCCGTCGGCACTGTAGACCGCGTGCTACACAATCGTCCGAATGTATCCAAGCCGGCACGGGAAAAGGTAGAACAGGCTCTGAAAGAGATGGACTACCAACCGAACATGTATGCCAGTGCCCTTGCTTACAACAAGAGTTACCGCTTCATCATGCTCATGCCACGCCATGAGAGTGAGGCTTATTGGGAGGAAATCGAGGAGGGTGCCCACAAATGTGAGGATATCCGACGTGACTTCCATATCACGGTAGAGATTAAATACTACCAGCGTTTCAACGACGGATCGTTTACACAGACGGCACAGGGTATCCTTGCAGAGAAGCCCGATGGGGTCGTTGTCGTTCCCACCCAGCTCGAAGCGACACAGGCTTTCACCAATCAGCTCCATGACCAGCAGATTCCTTTCATCCTGCTCGACTCTTACATGCCGGATCTCCGCCCGCTCTCCTTTTTTGGACAAGACTCTTTCGCTTCCGGCTATTTCGCCGCAAAGATGCTCATGCTGATCGCTTCGAAAGAAAAGGAGATCATGCTCATGAAACATACAAAGGACGGCCGGGTGGTGAGCAAGCAGCAAGACAACCGCGAGGTAGGCTTCCGCCATTATATGACCGATCATTTCCCTCAGATCAAAATCACAGAGCTTCATCTGCCTATCGGCGGCAGTCGTAAAGAGTATGATGCTATCCTCGAGGATTTCTTCACGACGCATCCCGACGTGCACCACTGTATCACAATGTGCTCCAAGGCTCATCTCGTAGGGACATTCCTCCTGAAGACCAATCGCCGTGACATCCAGATCATGGGTTACGATATGGTGAACAAGAATGCCGAATGTCTGCGCGAGGGCAGCATCTCCTTCCTCATCGCCCAGCATGCCTACCAGCAAGGCTACTCCTGTATCGACACGCTCTTCAAGGCGATCGTACTCAAGAAGAAGGTCACACCAGTGAACTATATGCCCATCGAACTGCTCTGCCGCGAGAATGAACAGTTCTACCGCCGCACCCAGCTCTGAATCCCCTATATATAATAAGGTGGAAAATCAATATCTTTGAATATCTATCGCGAGCTATTAAAATTTATTGAGAGCGATCAGATCTATCACGAACTATCAATCAACTACAAAACTATATCACTATGCAAACAAAAAGTTTTATCAAGATCAATCCGCAGGAGGATAACGTCGTCGTCCTGCTGCGCCCCTTTAAGAAAGGGGAGACGATCTCTGTCGACGGAACGACCATCACCATCCGCCAGGACACGCCGCAAGGCCACAAGATCCTGCTCCGTGATCTCAAGGCAGGAGAACAGATCATCAAGTATGGCTTCCCCATCGGTCATTTGAAGGAAGACCTGCAAGCCGGTCAGTGGGTTAACGAGCAGAATCTCAAGACCAATCTCGCCGGTGAGCTTACTTACACCTATCATCCCTACCCTATCACGCTCGGTATCGCTGATGAACATCGTACCTTCGATGGTTTTGTGCGTAAGAGCGGAGAAGTAGGCACGCGCAATGAAATATGGATCGTGCCCACCGTTGGCTGTGTCAACGGCATTGCTGAACGGCTGGCAGCACGACTGAAAGAAGAGACGGGTCTGAAGGGCATCGATGATGTGAAGGCCTGGACTCATAACTATGGTTGCTCACAGCTCAGCGGGGATCATGAGAACACGCGAAAGATTCTCCGTGACGTGTGTCTCCATCCGAACGCCGGTGGCGTACTTGTCCTTGGCCTTGGATGCGAGAACAACCAGCCGCACGAGTTCATGAAACTCCTCGGCGACTATGACACCGACCGCATCAAACTCCTCGTATCCCAGGAAGTAGATGGTGACGAGGTAGAAGCCGGCATGGAGATTCTCCGTGATCTCTATGAGAAAGCACGTCAGGACCGCCGTCAGCCTGTTCCTCTGGGCAAGCTGCGTGTCGGTCTGAAATGTGGAGGTTCCGACGGACTCAGCGGTATCACTGCCAATCCCCTTGTCGGCAAGTTCTCTGACTATCTCGTAGCTCAGGGAGGCACAACGATTCTCACGGAAGTGCCTGAGATGTTCGGTGCCGAGACGATACTGATGAACCGCTGCAAGACACCGGAACTCTTCGACCAGACGGTGCATCTGATCAACGACTTTAAGGAATACTTCCTTTCCCACGGCGAGCCTGTCGGCGAGAATCCTTCACCGGGAAACAAAGCCGGTGGCATCTCAACCCTCGAGGACAAAGCCCTCGGATGCACGCAGAAGAGCGGAAAAGCCTATGTCTCCGGCGTCCTCGCCTACGGTGACCGTCTGCAAGAGCACGGTCTGAACCTATTGTCCGCACCGGGCAATGACCTCGTGGCCTCTACGGCCCTCGCCTCCGCCGGCTGTCAGCTCGTCCTCTTCACCACGGGTCGCGGCACGCCTTTCGGCACCTTCGTCCCGACGATGAAGATCTCAACGAACAGCCAGCTCTATGCCCGAAAGCCAAACTGGATTGACTTCAACGCCGGGCAGCTCGTCGATGGCAAGGACTGGGATAAACTCCTAAAAGCCTTCACCGACAAGATCATCGCCGTGGCCAGCGGAGAGCGTGCCCGTAATGAGGAGAACGGCTACCGCGAGATCGCCATCTTCAAGAACGGCGTTACATTGTAAAAATAAGATATGAATACAAAAAGAGGATTACTGGCCTTGTCGCCACTGTTTTTACTGATTGTGTTCATCGTCATGTTCACCGTCTATTCGGTGGACAAGAGCGATGACCAACCGAACTTGTCACTGACGGTGGCATTCATGCTCTCAAGCATCTATGCCATCATCATCAGTGGCGGCATCCCCGTACGCCAACGTATTGACACGTTCAGCCGCGGCGCGGGGAGTGCCAACCTCATGCTCATGCTCTGGATCTATGTCCTCGCCGGTGCCTTCGCGGCATCGGCGAAGGGCATGGGGAGTATCGATGCCACCGTCAATGTGGCACTGAACTACCTGCCGGCGAGCATGATCATGCCGGGCCTCTTTCTGGCTGCCTGTTTTATCTCCACCTCCATCGGCACGAGTGTCGGTACTGTCGTCGCCCTTGTCCCCATTGCCGCAGGCATCGCCCACACGACGGGATCGAACGTGGCGCTGATGACAGCCGTCATCGTCGGAGGAGCCTATTTCGGAGACAATCTTTCGTTTATCTCCGACACGACGGTAGCCGCTACACAGAGCCAGGGTTGTAAGATGAGCGATAAGTTCCGCGTCAACTTCCTCATCGTCCTCCCGGCAGCAATCCTCGTATTCATCATCTATGCCTTCATGGGCCAGGGCGTAAAGAGTCCTGCCCATGTACCCGCCGTCGACTTCGTGAAGGTCATCCCCTATCTTGTTGTCCTCATCACGGCTGTCTGCGGCATGAATGTGCTGGCCGTCCTCACCATCGGCATCATCCTCTGTGGCGTCATCGGTATGGCAGAGGGCGACTACGGCCTTATCGGTTGGTTCGCCAATATGGGTGACGGCGTTCTTGGTATGGGCGAACTCGTCATCATTGCCATGATGGCCGGGGGCATGCTTGAGATCATCCGCGCCAACGGAGGCATCGACTTCATCATAGAAAAGATTACTGCCCATGTTCATGGCAAGCGCGGCGCCGAACTATCCATCGCCGGACTGGTGAGTCTCGTAAATATCTGTACTGCCAACAACACGGTTGCCATTCTTACCGTGGGGAGTATCTCAAAGAAGATCAGCGAGGAATATCATTTGGACAACCGGAAAGTAGCGAGCATCCTCGATACCTTCTCTTGTTGTATACAGGGCCTCATCCCTTACGGCGTACAGTTGCTGCTCGCTGCAGGACTGTCGAAGAGTAATCCCATGTCGATCATCACCTATTTGTATTATCCCGCAGCCATCGGTATCGCCGCCCTCCTGGCTATACTCCTGCGCTACCCGAAGAAATACAGCTAAATAGAAAGGAAATGCTATGAATTTTATTCAGCGGAATGTATTCAAGAAATTACGGGCCGACTTCTTCCAGACAGGAGAGACACTGGACCCGATGACCCATTTCAAGCGTAACAAGTTATTGGAGCTTCTGAAGAATGTACAGGAAGCGCCTGTGGGTACTGTGGCTTTAACGAATCCCGTACTTAACAACCGATTCAAGCGTATCCAGGAAGAGGAGCCTCATCAGATCGACACGAATATGGACACGGTGACACTGTTGCGTATCATCGTTACGAATGTCAATGCCATGCTCAACGCCGGTATCAACCTCAAAGGCATCATCCAACTCGGACAATATCTGAGAACAAAAGGAGACAAAGTTGATTTCGTGAAACTCGACGGCTGGCTGACTACGCTCCATATTCAGCGGCTAGCCCAGTTGCAAGGTTCCATCCTCATCGCCTTCTTCGAGTTCGATGCCGACGAGATTCCCTTTGTCCATCACCTAGAGCGCGGCGCCTATAAGCTGACCCTTCGCAGCCTCTACCATACTATCAAAGACTATCAGGAGGAGTGGCACTTCAAACAGAGCAAAACCGGATTCGTACACAACAATTCAAAGATGCTCCGCCGTAATTTGAAACGCTCCATGCGTTATTTCGAATATGCGCCCATCGAGACAACAAGCAATTTTTTACATAATTTTGCACGGTCTCTTTCCGAAATTGAAGAATAATGTGTAACTTTGCGGTCATGAGACGAATTTTAGTATTTCTTCTAATGATTGTTGCCCTCACACAAGCCCACGCGCAGGTAGAGTGTGAGGATACGTGCCGTCATATCCATGGCATCGATCTCAGTCATTATCAAGGAAATGTGTTCTGGGAGACCATCGGCAGCAGTAAGATGGCCTATGTCTATTTGAAGGCCACGGAGGGTGGCTCGCGCGTTGACAGCAAATACAAGCAGAATATTGACCTGGCTCATCGCTATGGTCTGAAAGTAGGCAGTTATCATTTCTACCGTCCCAATATAGACCAGCACACGCAGCTGGAGAATTTCATGGCTCAATGCCGTCCCGGAGACCAGGACCTCATACCAATGATTGACATCGAGACACGCAGTGGATTGGGCAAAGAAGAGTTCTGTGACAGTCTCTTCAAATTCCTCCATCTCGTAGAGCGTGCCTATCATCAGAAGCCACTGATCTATACCGGCGCCAATTTCTACGACAACAACCTCTGTGGAAAGATTGACAACTACCGGTTGATGATCGCCCAGTATACCAAGCGTGTCCCTGTGCTTCGTGACCACCGTGACTTCGAGTTATGGCAGTATACGGGAAAAGGACATCTCAACGGTATCAATGGCTATGTCGACAAGAGTCGTTTCATGGGACGTCACCGGCTCCGTGAGATCCGCTTCCGGCACCGATGAGCAGAACAGATTCTGTAGTCCCCTGAGCAAGAAATATAGAGAAAGTATCCTACCCTTAAAAATATAAAGTCTATGGCAATAATAAAATGTCCGGAATGTGGTCATCAGATCAGTGATAAAGCGCCCACGTGTCCTAACTGTGGTGTTGAGATTGCGGGAAAAGTGATCCGGTGTCCGAATTGTGGAGAAGTATATTTCAAAGACGAGGAGATGTGCCCGAACTGCCATTATCCTACGTCCGGCGCTGCTGCCCCCCGTCAGCCGGAGCAGCGGCCGACAGCTCCGACTCGGCAAGAACCTGAGTCTGTGCAGCCACAGGAAACTTACCAGCAGCCAGAGCCTGCTAGAGAAGAGCCTTATGAGCAGCTACAGCCCCGTCAGACGACAATCCCTCAGCAACCGCAGCCACGAGAGGCCGTTCAGCCTACGCCGCAGCCTGTTCGCCGTCCTGCACCGTCCGTACCCCCTGTTCCGCCTCGCTCCAACAACGGTAACAATGGTAACAATGGAAAATCTGGTGAAGGTCCTCAGAAACCGAAAAAGAAGAGAAGTTATATAGCTCTTATCATTGCCTTTTTCGTTGCCTTATTCTGCGTTGGCGTCATGTTCTATTATTACAACGATGCAAAGAACGACAAGGAGGAGCAAGACTATGAGTATGCCATGCAGAGTACGGACCCACAGGTGCTGCAGAGTTATCTTGACACCTATCGCGATGCACCGGAGGCCCACATCGATTCCATCCAGAGTCATCTGCAAATGCTCAAACAGAATGATCAGGACTGGAATAACGCACTGATGAGTGGCAGTCGCTCAGCATTACAAGATTATCTCAACAGTCATCCGAATTCTCCCCATGCCGGAGAGGCCAGAGACCGCATAGATTCTCTTGACTGGGTTGAGGCCAAAGGTCTGAACACCGAGCAGTCCTATCAGAAATATCTCTCGCAGCATCCCGAAGGAGCCCATATCGATGAGGCCAATGATGATATCAAGAAGATCCGTTCGAAGCAGCTGCAGCCACAGGAGAAGACGATGATCAGCGGCCTCTTCCGCCGTTTCTTCCAGAGCATCAACTCCCGTGACGAGAATCGTCTGACGGATCAGGTAGAAGATGTTATGAGTAATTTCCTCGGAAAAACGGGAGCCACGAAGAGCGATGTTGTGACTTTTATGGACAAGATCTACAAGGATGACATCACGAACATGAACTGGCGCTTGAATAATGACTATGTCATTAAGAAACGCTCTGTCGGTGATGAGGAATACGAGTACAATGTCAGTTTCTCAGCCCATCAGGATGTTGAATATACTGACCCGACGAAGAATGGCAGTACGAAGTTCAAGATCAACGCCACCGTCAGTCCCGACGGCAAGATCTCCTCGATGTCAATGGTAAAGATCATTGAATAGATGATAGAACGCTATAGATAACGAAGATCGCTATAGATATAAAAGACAGCTATAGATACAAAAAGCCCCGCTCCCAAAGTTGAGAGCGGGGCTTTTCTATTACAATGCCTCATTGAGCAATTCCTTCTGATGATCAGTAAGACCCGTAGGGAGTTTGACCTGATAGGTAATGATGAGATCACCGTAGGTACCGTCGCCACGGTCGTAGCCTTTTCCACGCAGACGGACCTTCGTACCCGGCTGCGTCTCCGGTTTAATCTTCAGTTTCACCTCGTGGCCGTCATGGAGCCTGATGACTACAGCACCGCCGAGCAGCGCCGTCTTCAACGGAATCGTTACTTTGGCGTCCATCTCTCCAGTAGAGTAACGGGCATCACGGCCATAGCCGCTATTGGAAGAGAAGCCGCTGAAGCCGCCGCCGTTGCCACCCGTCGTATGGAAATGGACATGAGCGCCACGTCCGGCGCCACCGAAGAGATCCTCGAAGAAACTGGAGAATCCACTGCCGCCACTGCCGAAGTTGCTGAAGTCAAAGCCTTCAAACGGATCGCCAGTGTACGTTCCACCCTGTCCGAAGCCACCGGCGCCACCGCCAGCCTGCTCATAAGCCTCTGCCTCCTTCCAATGCTCGCCATACTTATCATACTTCGCTCTCTTCTCCGGATCGCTGATGACATCGTAGGCCTCATTAAGGGCCTGGAACTTAGCTTTAGCCTTCGGATCGTTAGGATGCAGGTCCGGATGGAACTGTTTAGCACGTTTCCGATAGGCGGCCTTCACATCTTTCTGAGGGATGTCTTTATTGACTCCCAAAATCTTATAATAATCAATAAATGCCATAATCTGTTCCTCCTCTTTTTAATGATTGCTTATTTTTTACAAATTTTTCAGCAAAGAGTATGCCGAACGACATATTTTTTGTACTTTTGCGAGCGTAAAACTTTTCATCATGCAAAAAATTATCTTCTCTGCCGCAATGGCAATTCTTATGAATATCCCCGCAATGGCCCAAAATGCTGAGCCGATTACTTTTCGTGTCGTAGAAACCAGTGATATCCACGGAAGTTTCTTCCCTTACGACGAAGTCAACCGCCGTCCACAGGCCGGTACGATGGCCCGTATCTCCTCTTATGTAAAGGACTTACGGAAGACATACGGCAAGAATCTCATCCTCCTCGACAATGGCGATATCCTCCAAGGCCAGCCCATCAGCTATTATGCCAACTACGTGGACACGACCGCCGAGAATATTGCCGCCAGCATCGTCAACTATCTTGGTTATGACGCTGAGACAATTGGCAATCACGACATTGAGACCGGCCATAAGGTCTATGACAAATGGGCCAAGGAGCTGCGCTGTCCCCTCCTCGGCGCCAACGTCGTCAACACATCAACTTCGAAGCCTTACTTTAAGCCTTATGTCATCCTCGAGCGTCAGGGCGTGAAGATTGCCGTACTCGGTATGACGACACCGGCTATTCCCAACTGGCTTGCCGGTAATCTGTGGTCGGGCATGCGCTTTGAGAACATGGTCACAGCAGCCCGCTACTGGATGAAAGAGATCCGTGAGAAAGAGAATCCCGATATTGTCATTGGCCTCTTCCACAGTGGCCGCAGCGCCGATACCGGTGGCATCCACACGCCGGAATATGACGAGGATGCCTCACTGACAGTTGCCCAACAGGTGCCGGGCTTCGACCTTGTCCTTTTCGGACATGACCATAAGCCCTACAGCGGTACCGTAACCGACAACGACGGACACACCGTCGTCTGCCTCGACCCCGCCAATAATGGTCTCCGAGTCGCCGATGCCGAGATCACGTTCACACGTATCGGCCAGGCTGACAAGAAAGGCAATCAGAAACAGCATATCTCTGTTCACGGAAAAGTCGTCGATGTCACAAAGGAACCTGTAGACAGTGATTTCTGCCGCCATTTTGAGGGAGAGACCGAGAAGATGAAGGCCTATGTCAACCGCCGTATTGGTTATCTGACGAAACCGCTCTTCACACGCGACTGTTTCTTCGGTCCTTCCGCCTTCGGAGACTTCATCCAACAGACACAGATGAAGCTGACGGGTGCGGACATCTCTTTCAATGCCCCCGTACTCTTCAATACGGTGATTAATGCCGGAGAACTCCATGTCAGTGATATGTTCAACTTCTACAAGTATGAGAATCAGGTATACGTCCTGAAGATGACGGGTGATGAGATCCGCAAACATCTTGAGATGAGCTATGACCAGTGGGTGAACACCATGAAATCCGGTAAGGATCACCTTCTTCTCCTCAACGAAGGCAGTAAGAACGATGGCCAGCGCCTTGGTTTCAAGAACTTCAGTTTCAACTTCGACTCCGCCTATGGCATCGATTATACCGTGGATGTCACGAAGCCCAACGGCAGTAAGGTAACGATTCTTCGCATGAGCAACGGCCAGCCCTTCGACCCGAACAAAACCTACCGTGTGGCGATGAACAGCTATCGTGGCAACGGAGGCGGTGAACTTCTCACGAAGGGAGCCGGTATCCCGAAAGCACAATTGGAGAGCCGTATCGTATGGCGCTCACAGCGTGACCTTCGTTTCTACCTCATGCAGGAGATAGAGCGCATGGGAACCATCACGCCGACAGCAGGAACGAACTGGAAGTTTATCCCGGAGAAATGGACGAAGAAAGCCGGTGAGCGCGACATGAACTTGCTCTTCCCGGTGAAGAAAATTAAATAAAGGTTTCTATCCACCTCTCCCCAAAAGGGAGATACTTTGAAATGAGCCTTTCAACTTTTTCTGACAGAAATAATAATGAAGACATACTGGTTTATATTCTGTAAGTCAGACGTTGTACTGGAAAAGAAAGCCGATGGCAGCTATACGATTCCTTTCAGCGAGGAGCCGCCGGTAGCTGTCAAGCCGTGGACACATGTCATGGAGATTGCACCGATGGACGACGGCAGCCCCGTAAGGGCGTTCCGCATCGACAATCCCGTGACAGATCATCCAAATCTTGAGATGTGTGGCCTTCGACCTTCTTATTATAAGCTCTCTCGCCCACTCTATCTGAAAGCCGGAAAATGCTACGAGCTCCTTTACTGGGACATGAATACCCAGTTCTGCGGAACCTGTGGCGCTCCGATGAAGATGCACACCATCATCTCCAAACGCTGCACAAACTGCGGCAAGGAGGTATGGCCGCAACTGGCGACAGCCATTATCGTACTTATCCATCGCGGCGACGAGGTTCTTCTCGTCCATGCCCGTAATTTCCATACGAATTTCTATGGTCTCGTAGCCGGTTTCGTGGAGACGGGCGAGACGCTCGAAGAGGCCGTTCACCGTGAGGTGATGGAAGAGACGGGAATGACGATTACCAATCTCCGTTATTTCGGCAGTCAGCCGTGGCCTTATCCTTGTGGATTAATGGTAGGCTATAATGCCGACTGGGTCAGCGGCGAGATTCATTTGCAGAAGAGTGAGCTCAGCCGTGGCTCGTGGTTTACGAAGGACAACCTCCCGACTATTCCCGAGAAACTGAGCATTGCCCGCATGATCCTCGACGACTGGCTGAAGAACGCTTAACCCGACAAATCATCCACCGTAGGGGCGGCCCTTGTGG
>JAQXXT010000091.1 GCA_029226205.1 Prevotellaceae bacterium | reverse complement strand
GGCCCTTGTGGCCGTCCTAATTCCACATAATTCCCAGTTAGGACGGCCACAAGGGCCGCGCCCTACGGCGGGTGTTAGGACGGCCACAAGGGCCGCGCCCTACGGTGGGTGTTAGGACGGCCACAAGGGCCGCGCCCTACGGTGGGTGTTAGGACGGCCACAAGGGCCGCGCCCTACGGCGGGTGTTAGGACGGCCACAAGGGCCGCGCCCTACGGTGGCAGAAAAAAGATTGGGACAATGAAAAAACTTTTGATATTTATTCTGGGATGTGTACTGACCCTTGCGGCCACGGCACAACCGGCATCCATGCGTGCGGTCACGGGACGCCACTGGGTGGGCACATGGGCAACGGCTATCCAGCCCGTCGTGAAATCGTTTATGCCTTATAACAACTGTATGACCGACCGGTCTGTAAGACAGATCGTGAAGGTGTCGATCGGGGGTAATACCGTCCGTCTGAAGATCTCCAATGAACTGTCTACGGAACCGCTCGAGATCCGCAGCGTCTATATCGCTCCGGCCCTCGAGGGGTATGCCATCGTGCCGAAGGAGGCCCGTTATCTGCAGTTCGGTAAGCGTTACAAGGTGACGATCCCTGCGGGTAAGGCCGTATGGAGTGATGCCCTCAGTTTCCCGTTGAAGGCCCTCAGCCGTCTCGCCATCACCATCAACTATACAAAGGCCCCCGTGGTGCCGACGGTCCACATGGGCTCCCGTACGACCTCTTATATCGTGAAAGGATGTACGAATGCCCATAGCAGTTTTGCCAAGGCCTTCCGTGAGGAACACTGGTTTAATATCGCCGCCCTCGATGTCTACGACTTCCAGGCAACATCCGTGGCTATCATCGGCAACTCGATCACTGACGGCAAGAATTCCACCGACAACGCGCAGAACCGCTGGCCGGACGCCCTCTCGGAGACCCTCCAGAGGAAATACAAGAAGACGGACCTCGGCATTCTCAACCTCGGTATCGGCAACAACCGTGTGGCCTATACCGGTGGCTTCGGCTATCCCGCGAAGACACGTTTCGACCATGATGTCCTCGAACAGAGTGGCGTCAGTGCCGTCGTCATCTTCGAGGGGATCAACGATATCGGCAATGCCCGCACGGGAGAGTCGGAGGCTGTGGCTCAGGAACTTATCCGGTCGTATGAACAGATGATCAAAAAGGCCAGGGAGCGCCATCTGAAAGTCTACCTCGGAACGATCACGCCGATGAAGGGCTGTGGCGTATACTATAACCTCTTCCATGAGGCCGCCCGTGAACAGGTCAACGAGTGGATCCGCAAGCAGCGTGGCCGTGTCGACGGTATCCTCGACTTTGACGAGCTCCTCCGTGACCGTGAGGAGCCCCACCAGCTCAAGCGGGAGTATCAGAGCGACTGGCTCCATCCCAATCCCGAAGGTTATCGGGTGATGGGGGAGTATGCGGCAGGGATTTTGAGATGATCCACCGTAGGGGCACCCCTTGTGGGCGCCCTACGGTGGGTGTTAGGACGGCCACAAGGGCCGCACCCTACGGTGGAAAAAATCGCGCTTTTCCCTTGCTATATCAAAATTTTTACTTACTTTTGCATCACAGAAAATAGCAACAATAAAAACTATACAATTATGGCAAAGAAAGCACTTTTGATGATCCTCGATGGTTGGGGCATCGGTAAACATGACAAGGGTGACGTGATCTATAACACGCCGACTCCTTATCTCGACTATCTCAACGCTGTGTCCGCTCACTCACAGCTCCAGGCTTCCGGTGAGAATGTCGGTCTGCCCGACGGACAGATGGGTAACTCTGAGGTAGGTCACCTCAATATCGGTGCCGGCCGTATCGTCTTCCAGGACCTCGTGAAGATCAACAAGGCCTGTGAGACGGGCAGCATCCTGAAGAACCAGGAGGTCATCAACGCCTTCAGCTATGCGCAGAAGACGGGTAAGAAACTTCATATCATGGGTCTCACCTCTACCGGTGGTGTCCACTCTTCCCTGAACCACTTCTTCAAGTTCCTCGAGATTGGTAAGGAATACAACCTGAAGAATTTCTTCGTACACTGTTTCATGGATGGCCGTGACACAGACCCGAAGAGCGGCAAGGGCTTCATCGCTGACATGCAGAAGCACTGTGAGGCCAACGGCGCTCATATCGCCAGCATCGTCGGTCGTTTCTATGCAATGGACCGTGACAAGCGCTGGAACCGTGTGAAAGAGGCTTACGACCTCCTCGTAGAGGCTAAGGGTAAGCAGGCCAAGGATATGGTCCAGGCCATGCAGGAGAGCTATGACGAGGGCGTGACGGATGAGTTCATCAAGCCGATCAACAACGCCAATGTCGACGGTACGATCCAGGAGGGTGATGTCATCATCTTCATGAACTTCCGTAACGACCGTGCCCGTGAGCTCACCTATGTGCTGACACAGAAGGATATGCCGGAGGAAGGCATGCATACCATCAAGGACCTGCAGTACTACTGCATGACCCCGTATGACGCTAACTTCACGGGTGTCCATATCCTCTTCCCGAAGGAGAACGTGAAAGATACCCTCGGTGAGTATCTCTCCCGTCTGGGCAAGAAGCAGCTGCATACCGCAGAGACGGAGAAGTACGCTCATGTGACGTTCTTCTTCAATGGTGGCCGTGAGGAGCCGTTCCCCGGTGAGGACCGTATCCTCGTTCACTCTCCGAAGGTTGCTACCTATGACCTGCAGCCGGAGATGAGTGCCTTTGAGGTGAAGGACAAGCTCGTCGGTGCCATCAACACGCAGCAGTACGACTTCATCGTTGTCAACTTCGCCAATGGTGATATGGTTGGTCATACGGGTGTCTATCACGCCATCGCCAAGGCTGTCGTCGCCGTTGACCAGTGTGTCAAGGAGGTTATCGAGGCTGCCAAGGCCAATGACTATGAGGCAATCATCATCGCCGATCACGGTAATGCAGACCATGCCATCAACGACGATGGTACGCCGAATACCGCTCACTCCCTGAACCCCGTGCCGTTCATCTATGTGACGAACAACAACAGCGCGAAGGTCAAGGATGGTCGTCTGGCCGATGTCGCTCCTTCTATCCTGCATATCATGGGTCTCGAACAGCCTGAGGATATGACGGGTGAGTGCCTGATTGAGGATAAATAATCACCCACTTGCAGGGGCCGTCCCTTGTGGCGGCCCGTCGGCGGAACGCCGAATCGGACGGATAATAATCTCCCCATTGTGAAGGCCGTACCGGCATCGGGCCGCCACACGGGCCGGCCCCTGCAAAGGGATGAATATGAATATTATGAACGTAAAGATCGAAGAATCGTGGCGTCGTGAGATCGGTGATGAGTTTGATAAACAATATTTCATCGATCTCACGAATTTTGTCCGGGAGGA
>JAQXXT010000090.1 GCA_029226205.1 Prevotellaceae bacterium | reverse complement strand
TGTCATTGCCAGTTTTCTTAACCTATATCAAGTACAAGATATCTTGGGGGCTTCTCGCCCCCAGTCCCCTCGGTGTTTTATGGTATATATTTTTTCAATATATTCCTCAACTCCGATTGCACTTCTATCTTGAACTTGCAGGATAGTGCCTTGATTTGCACGGCACTTTGTTGTATCTTTGCAACATGAACAAGAAATACAGAACATATGTCAAGCCTAAGAGCACCACGTCGGTAACCCATAATCCGAGAATGGTAGGTGTCGTCCTATTGTGGCCACGCACCCACATTTTTTTTTTGGGGGGGGCGGAAAATAACAAAAAATGTACCTACAAGAGTCGGCGGACGGCCACAAGAGCCGCACCCTACGAGAGGAAGAGAAGGCCTGAGAGTAATCGTTGCCCAATACCCGCAAGGGGTTGGGCCTCCCCTCGCCCTTTGGAGAGGGGCTGGGGGTGAGGCTTTAGGTGTGGGCTCTACATCTCCCCCATCCCTAATGCCTCAAACCGGAAATGATATTTCCCGAAGGATGCCTTCGGAAGCGCAGCAGCTTTCTGTTCCAATACGGGAATGCTGATGCGGTCACGCTGCCGCTTCACCTCCGCGACCACACCCTCATGATCAAACTCGTTGATGGCGACGATATCTATCTCATTCGTACCCTGACGGTCCCACCAGTTGCCCACCTGCGTATACTTACCCGATTCAAGAAACTTCTCCTGAAAATACCGCTCAAGGGTACGACCGGAGAACTGCGTATACTGCCGTTCTATATTCTCCCGAAGCAACTGAAGCTGTCCCCGTTCCACGAGCGTCTGATAAGGATAGATAAACCGGAACCAGAAACGCAGGAACTCATCACGGATCTCGTAGGTACTGACCTTCCCGCCGGGCTTCGACAACAAAGGCCGCTGCTTCGAGATCAATTCATAATACTCATCAAGATTCTTCAGATACATCCCCGTATCCTTCTGCAGCGCACTGTCGATCTCCCGACGGCGTGTCAAGCCCCCGGCGATAAGCTGGAGGATGGAGAAATAAGTACTGTACTCTCCTTGGAACTCATTGACAAGCAAGTCATGTCCCTCAGTAAGAAAATAAGAGTCCGGACGACAAACATAATCAAGCATCTGATCCTTTGTCACGCAACAGGCATCGATGAGCAGTTCAATATATTTCGCCACTCCTCCAGTGAGCATATAGAAGCACAGCAGATCCTCGGGAGTATACGTCGGATTGGCTTCCCGCAGGATTTCCTTCATCACGTCGATACGGAACGGATGGAGCGTCATTTTCGACGTTGGACGTCCATAGAGCGGTTCAGAGCGGTCCTCGAAGATCCGTTTCATCAACGAATGGATACTGCCACAGGCGATAAGGTTGATATGACTCTTTTCGTGATAACGATCCCAAAGATCCTGGATATCACTGAAAAGGGCGGGATTGATACGGTATAATCCCTGAAACTCATCAATGACTACCGTGAAATGACGCCGGACGCTCTCCTTCATGATAATCTCAAAGAGGTCACGAAACCGGGTTACGTCACCATATACCGTAAGGCCGATCTGTTCCTCCAGTGCCTCTTGAAACTTCCTGCAGAGCAGTGCCTCACTATCACGCGAGACGAAGAGATAGGCCATGTCCTTCCCGGAAAAGACATGCGTCAGCAGCGTCGTCTTCCCGATTCGCCGGCGTCCCATGAGGACCGTGAACGTGGCATGTTCCCTGGACTGTTGCTCATTCCTCAACAACAAATCCATCTCTTCTTTCCGATCATAAAACTTCATATCCTAAGCAATATAAACGATGATTTATATAAATGACGGTTTACATTTCTACCATCCACGTTGCAAAGATACGAAAAAAAATGAAAAGCAAAGAAGTAAAAAGGTAAAAAAACAGAGCCCCAATCCATTGGTAGGTGGCCACCATGTTGCGGCCACGCACCCACAATGTAGGGACTTGAATCATCATGTTCCGTATACCACACATCCGGCGCAGCCAGGTCCCCGAAGGGGGCCAACACGGTTAACCCCGGGCACACGCGACGGTGATGGCTGGAGCGATAGCGACAGACATCAACGGCACGGGCGCCCGGGGATACAATCCTTCCCCCACAGCCACCGTCCCCGAAGGGGGCGAACCCTAGCACTTCTGTTGGCAATGACCAACAAAAACATGATTATTGCACTGTATTTGCCATATTCTTTACGCTTTTAATAATCACGCGCAAAGGTAGGACTTAATCTTGAGGATTACAATACGGGGTTAGCTGATGGCTTACAATAGACAACTTCATAAATGAGAACTGTCAAAAGAAGGAAATTGTAATGGAAAATGATGGCGATGATATGGGCATTTACAAAGACATAGATGACAAAGTGTTCCATATATGTTATTCTCATGGATTTAATGTGCAAACTAAAGTTGAACAAAATGGAATTTATAAGGTGTTCTTATTAGCAGATGGGAGACTTCCAAAAGTTCAAGAAGCCATAAAATAGTTAGAAAAATTAGGATTAAGAAGAATGGATAACGCAGGACCATTAAGTTCATATTATGCTCACACGAGTTAACATAGTGCACATAGCCAACATACACGAGTCACACAACTGCCTATTGCAAAAAGCAGACTTATAATGAACTATGTAAAATACGTACAGAGCTACGTTTACATTCTACCTTTCTTTATCTCCATAAATTATATCCAGAAATTGGCCTGCTACTTCTACGTCATCCATCCTAATGATGCTACTGTCTGACGCGTGAAATCCGAGGATATTGACATCTCCATACCAATAGAGATACTTATCGATGACTGCACATTGAAGAGACAGGGAATCCTTCATAAGAACATTAATACCCAGTTCCTTCAGCTTATCTTCATCATATCCACTTTTATGGACGAAAGTACTTATATTCACACCTCTTGCTGATGCACGGGCGAGGTGATCAATGATTTCATGCCGATGATAGACTCTGATGATTGGGCAAGAAATAATGATAGATGACTTTGCACTGTCTATGTCCTTCAGGAACACAGACTCAAAGTTTTCACCATTGTATATAATGTGTAACGAGTCCTTTTGTGAGTTATCATTAATGGTATCTTCTAATTTATATCCTACAGCTGCATACCCTCGAAGCCTTCGCTTATACATCGTTTCACACATTGGTTGATGCAGATCTACGTAATCGTACACTCTTACCTCTTTCTTTCCTTCATAATTTCGATGCAACCGACCGGTGTACTGGGCCACAAGATTCTTGTAGGATACAGGCAAAGCAAGAAATAACGTGTCGAGGCGAGGCAGGTCAAAGCCTTCACCAATGTAGCTTATTGAAGCTACAATAACCAATGGCTCATCCTTTGATATTGCTTTCAGTCTTTCCTCTGTCTCCCGCTTTTCTTTGGTTGGAGCAGAACCCGTCATCGTTATAATGTTCCGACAGAAAGGCCTAAGCATATCAGCTAAAACTGAAACATGCTCAACCAGTTTGGAAACAATGATTGGTGTGGTTCCTCTTTCAAGGCGCCAACAACATCACTGATGATTAGCTGATTCCTAAGTTTATCCTCAGAAAGATCATGCAATATCTGAGGATAAGATTGCTTATTATCAGTCAAAGGTCTGAAAGATGTAAAGCGTGGAATCAATGCCCGCCTAAAGTTCTGCTTTGCCATTTGTGCTTTAGCATCAGCCGTGTACCTTATGGCTCCACATTGCATAAAGATTATTGGTTGGTGACCATCTTTTCTTGTAGGAGTCGCAGTCAACCCGTAAACATAACGAGCATTAACGTATTTCAAAACCTGTTCGAAATTTGCCGCTGAGACATGATGACATTCATCAACTATCACCATTCCGTAATTGCGCACAAACGGCTTGACTTCATTATCCGATACGCATGATTGCAGCAAGGCTATATCTACTATACCATGCAGAGAATTCTCCCCAGTATATAACATGCCTACGGGAGAGAATACTTTCTTTCGACTACGGTTGTACTCTTTCTCCCTAGGAACACAATTGATTTGTAGGAATTCATCTAAATGCTCCTTCCATTGCTTTGCCAAGGCTTTATTATGTACTAAGATAAGCGTATTGACTTTGCGCCTGGCTATTAGACCTATAGCCGTTACAGTCTTTCCAAACCAAGTGTCGATAAACATCATCATCTGTCAGCTCAGAAAACTTTCGGTTGGGGCATTCCGCACATTTGTATCTTTTCTTGTCACACAGTGGAGTCCATTCGTTCATGCAAACAGGCTGATAGCCACTCTTGCCAGTCTTAATGCTATGCCATCTCCGTGCAAATACATCTTCACGACCTTTAAACAAGCTTCGAAACAAACTTATCTTCTGTTGCGGTATAAGAATATATTTGGCAGTTTTCTCATTTGACTTAGTCTGGATAGGCTCACATTTATCATCGGTCCTATTTTTGTTTGCGCCATGAGCAACCACTTTCCCTTCGGATAAAAGTTGGTAGATATATCGTTTTACTTGTGATGTACTACCATTTTTGACAAAGTAGAAACCCTAACTTCGCCCTGTTTCCTTAACAGATCTATTATCAGACTCTTTTTTTCGATCTCGCTATCGTTTATCGTCCGTTTGTCGTCCGTTTGTCGTCCATTAACTATCGGGTTATCGTCCTTGTTGGTGTTTATCGTCCGTTTATCGTTCTCTGGCTGTTGAGTTATCGCCGATTTATCGGAACAGTCACTGATCCGGGTGGTGACGTCTATTCAGAATAAGAAAATCCTTTGAAATCTTTGGAATCTCTTGCCGTTAGGCATAGTTTTTTTGACAACCTGGTGAGCGGGAGAGATTTCGGGGATTTCAAAGGGATTTTATGTGGGGGCGGAACATAATAAATTATGTCCCTACATCATCCCGGAAATCCGTCGTTCCGACGGCGGACGGCCACGAGGGCCGCACCCTACGAGAGGATCAATGTTCCACGAGGGGCACCCTGCCTGAGGATCAACGTTCCACGAGGGGCACCCTGCCTGGGGATCAATGTTCCACGAGGGGGCCCGGCAAGGGATCAATGTAGGGACATGATATGGATTATTCTTTGCTGAAAGCGGCAAAGATCTTATCGGCGATGGACTTCATCTCATCGTCGGTAAACTTGACATGCTTCTTGAAATCAACATCAGCCTCACTGTTCATCGGGATGAGGTGGATGTGGGCATGGGGTACGTCGAGACCGAGGACGACCTGTGCGACCTTCTTGCAGGGGAAGGCGGTCTTCAGGGCCTTGGCGACCTTCTTGGCGAAGATCTCGAAGGCAGCGAGGTCCTCGTCAGTCATGTCGAAGATATAGTCTACTTCCTTGCGGGGGATCACGAGGGTGTGACCCTTGGCAACGGGATTGATATCGAGGAAGGCATAGAAGTTGTCGTCTTCCGCACACTTATAGCTGGGGATCTCTCCGGCAGCAATCTTACTGAATATATCCATAACGATTTTGTTTTTATTATTTTACCGGGTGTAGGGGCGGAACATAATAAATTATGCCCATACGAGACATTTTGGACGGAACATAATAAATTATGTCCATACGGAATGCCGTACCGGCATCGGGCCGCCACAAGGGACGGCCCCTGCAATTGGATGTTTTTCCCTGTTAGGACGGCCACAAGGGACGGCCCCTGCGAGAGGGAATCTGCCACCGTAGGGGCACCCCTTGTGGGCGCCCTAACGCCACAATTCCCGGTTAGGACGGCCACAAGGGCCGCACCCTACGAGTGGATCGTGTTCCCGGTTAGGACGGCCACAAGGGCCGCACCCTACGAGTGGATTTATTCAACCTTTACGGGGATTTCGCGCTTGATGCTCTGCTCGAGGGAGATGAGGGTCTCGGTGCTGACGACACCGGGGATGGTCTGGAGCTGGTTGTTCAGGAGGTCCATGAGCTGCTCATTGTCCTTGGCATAGAGTTTCAGGAGCATGGTATAGGAGCCGGTGGTGAAATGGCACTCCACGATCTCGGGGATGTTGACGAGGCGCTCCACGACCTTCTTGTACATGCTGCCCCGCTCGAGGTTGATACCTACATAGGTGCAGGTGGTATAGCCGAGGGCCTTCGGGTTGACATCGAAGCCGGACCCGGTGATGACACCATTCTTAATAAGGTGCTGCACACGCTGATGGATGGCGGCACGGGAGACGCCACATTCTGCTGCCACATCCTTGAAAGGAATACGGGCATTAAGGGAAAGAATACTCAGGATCTTTCTGTCTAAGTTGTCGATTTTATCCATGTTACAAACATTTTGCTTCTTTTCGGTGACAAAAATACACAAAATAAATGAAACGAGCAACAAAAATGACAGAAAAAAGACAAAAGACAGAGAAACAGATCAAAACATATAAGGCGCAAAGAAAAGACAGAGTAACAGATCTAACATATAAGGCGCAGTATATGTATAAATCTGTTACTCTGTCTTTTTATCTGTCGGGGAGATTCCCGGTTAGGACGGCCACCCTGCCTCCGTAGGGGCACCCCTTGTGGGCGCCCTAATTGCCACAATTCCCCGTTAGGACGGCCACAAGGGCCGCACCCTACGGTGGGATCGTGTTCCCGGTTAGGACGGCCACAAGGGCCGCACCCTAGGGCGGGATCGTGGTCCCGGTTAGGACGGCCACCCTGCCTCCGTAGGGGCACCCCTTGTGGGCGCCCTAATTGCCACAATTCCCCGTTAGGACGGCCACAAGGGCCGCACCCTATGGTGGGAATCAGGGCGCCCACAAGGGGTGCCCCTACGGAGGGATCATGTCCCTACGTTTACTTCTTTACTTTTTTAATTTTAGCAGCCGGTGCGGGGGCAGCGGGTGTAGCGGACTTTGTCTCGGGAGCAACGATGCCCTTGAGTTCGAGGGTGAAGATGAGGGTGCTGTAAGGAGCAATCTCACCGGCACGACGGGAGCCATAGGCGAGGTCGGCGGGGATATAGAGTTCCCACTTGCTGCCTACCGGCATCATCGTCAGCGCCTCCGTCCATCCCTTGATGAGTCCGTTGGCACGGAACTTGTCACTCTTGGCGCCATGCTTCTCCGTGGAGTCGAAGACCTTACCATCGATGGTCTTGCCCTCATAGACGACCTCGACCTCATCGGTGGCCTTCGGCACGGGACCGTTGCCCTCAACGAGGACCTTATACTGCAGACCGTCGAGGAGCACCTTCACGCCGGGCTTCTTGGCATTCTCAGCGAGCCATTTCTTACCGACGGAAGCCTGGGCGTCCTCCTGGTACTGACGGGCCTTCTTCACGGTGAAAAGTGTCGTGTCCTGAGCCAGGGCAGCCTGGAAGCCACGGATGAAATTGCTGCGGGAGACGATGCCGTTGTTCTGCATCTGCTCCTTCACACCGGGAAAGATACGGTCGGCGACCATCTGCGCGATGACATGTCCGGCGATGCGGGCATTGACCTTCGGGTCCTCCGTCTCGTTGATGACCTCATTGAAACCGTCGATGAAGTCGGCGACATGTGCGGAGTCGACCTTATAACTCTGTTTGACGAACGGCATCAGGCCGTCGGTGGCGGCATAGCCGGAAGCGAAGGAGAGCGTGTCCATCGGTGTACTGAGGACGACGGGCTCTGCCTTCTTGACCTGTTTTTTCTTGTCGTTCTTCGGCGCTGCCGTCATGGAGAGGGCGGCCAGCGCGAGAACGGATAAAAGGAATATTTTTTTCATGATTTTATTTGTTGTTGTTAGCCACCGTAGGGGCACCCCTTGTGGGCGCCCTAATGGCGGCAATTCCCGGTTAGGACGGCCACAAGGGCCGCACCCTACGGAGGGATCATGTTCCCGGTTAGGACGGCCACCCTGCCTCCGTAGGGGCACCCCTTGTGGGCGCCCTAATTGCCACAATTCCCCGTTAGGACGGCCACAAGGGCCGCACCCTACGGTGGGTGATTATTTCACCTCAATCAACTGAATCTTGAAGATCAGCGCGGAGAACGGCTTGATGGGGCCCTGCTCACGCTCACCATAACCGAGGCTGGCGGGGATATAGACCTCCCAGGTAGAACCCTGGGGCATGTGCATGAGGGCCTCTGTCCATCCACGGATAACCTGGTTGGCACGGAGCTCTACAGGCTCGCCACGCTTGAAGGAGGAGTCGAAGACCTTACCGTCGATCGTCTTACCCTCGTAGTTGACCTTGACGAGAGAGGTATCCTTCGGCATCGGACCGTTACCCTCCGTGATGACACGGTACTGTACGCCGGAGGGGAGGGTCTTCACACCAGCCTGGCGCTTGTTGGCAGCCATCCACTTGTCATTCTTCTGCTTCCAGGGACCATAGACCTTCGTCATAGCCTGGGCCTTGACAGCCATCATCTTGGCCTGTGCGATCTGGCCGGCCTGTTCTACAGACCACTTAGCCTTCTTACCCGTGGTACCGGCAATGAAACCGGCCATGAAATTCTTCAGGGAGATGGTCTTCGTAGAGTCGTCACCGAAGACCTCGTGGTTGATACCCTTGATCATCTGGTTGCTGATCTGCTGACCAATCTGCACACCGGCATAGTAAGCGGCCTTCTTCTTGTCGTCACCGGCATTGGCACCATCCTGCAGACCTTTGACGAACTCGTCCATATAAGCGGTATCGACACCCATACGCTGTACGAGGAAGTCCTTCAGACCCTGTGTCTGGGAGAGGCCGAGGGCATAGGACATCGTGTCGACATCATTCTTCAGATCCGCCTTCGGCGTGGAATTGCCGCAGCTCGTGAATGTCAGGGCTGCAAGCACAACAGCAAATGCTGCTACAAAAATTTTCTTCATTATTTGTCTTTTCGTTGTTAGTTTTTCTATTTCATCCTCTTCCGCACCCAACGAGAGGGAAGCTGCCACCGTAGGGGCACCCCTTGTGGGCGCCCTAATTGCCACGATTCCCGGTTAGGACGGCCACCCTGCCACCGTAGGGGCACCCCTTGTGGGCGCCCTAACGCCACAATTCCCGGTTAGGACGGCCACCCTGCCTCCGTAGGGGCACCCCTTGTGGGCGCCCTAACGCCACATTTCCCGGTTAGGACGGCCACAAGGGCCGCACCCTACGGAGGCAGACGAGCCACAAGGGCCACACCCTACGGTGGATCAAGGGCCGCACCCTAGGAGAGGAAATTATTTCACCTTGATGAGCTCAACATCGAAGATGAGGGTAGCGAAGGGCGGGATCGTCTGACCGGCACCACGCTCACCATAGCCGAGCTGGTAAGGGATGAAGAAGCGGTACTTCGCACCCTCCTGCATGAGCTGCAGACCTTCCGTCCAACCGGCGATGACCTGGTTCAACGGGAATGTGGCCGTCTGACCACGGTCGTAGGAGGAGTCGAACTTCTGTCCGTTGATGAGCGTACCCTCATAATGGCACTCCACCTCATCGGTAGCCTTCGGACGCTGGCCGTTGCCCTCACGGAGCACCTGGTACTGCAGTCCACTGGCGGTGGTGATGACACCGGGCTTCTTGCCGTTCTCCTCGAGGAACTGCTGTCCCTCAGCCTTCAGTTTGGCGGTCATCTCGGCATTCTTCTGCTCGAAGAACTGCTGGAGGAGCTGCTGGGCCTCAGCATCGGAGATCTGAGGCTTACGGTCGGCGAGGACATCCTTGATGGCGGCAGCGAAGTCGTCGATATTGAGGTCTTGCGCTCCCATGTCATGGAGCTGGCGGCCGATGCTCAGGCCGAGGGCGTAACTTACTTGATTCATATTCGTTTTTACTTTCTGTTAAGAGAATTGTATAATTATTTGAAAACGAACGCAAAGGTAATGATTTTTCTTGATTTTCGGTACTTCTTTCAGAAAAAATTACTATCTTTGTGGAAAGTTTAATACATTTGTCGCTTATGAAAAAGAAAATCGTGTTTCTCACCGGTGCCGGCATGTCGGTAGAGAGTGGTTTCAAGACCTTCCGGGGGTATGATGGTCTGTGGGAGAACTATCCCGTAGAACAAGTGGCATCCCATGAGGGCTGGGAGGCAGACCCGACACTCGTGACGAACTTCTACAATATGCTTCGCAAGAAACTGTGGAAGGCCGAGCCCAACGAGGGTCACCGCCTCATCGCCGCATTGGAGAAAGACTATGACGTGGTTGTCATCACGCAGAATGTCGACAACCTCCATGAGAAGGCGGGGTCGTCGCATGTGATCCATCTCCATGGAGAGCTGACGAAAGTATGTTCGAGCAACGATCCTTATAATCCGAAATATATCCAGGAACTGTCTCCTGAAAACAGTGATGTAACTCCCGGGACAAAAGCCGGTGACGGCTCCCTGCTGCGTCCCTTTATCGTTTTCTTCGGCGAGAGTGTGCCGATGATAGAGCCTGCCGCCATAGAGGTGAGCAAGGCGGATATCTTCGTCATCATCGGTACGAGTCTGAACGTCTATCCTGCCGCCGGTCTGATCCATTACACGGAGCCCGGCACGCCGATCTACCTCATCGATCCCAATGAGGTTGCCGCCAGTGCGGGAACACATCAGATCACGCATATCGCCAAAGGGGCCAGCGAGGGAATGAAAGAACTGGTCGGGATGTTGTAGGGACATGATTTTATCATGATCCGCCTAATGCGGGTGCGTGGCCGCAACATGGCGGCAACCTACCGTCTGCGGAAATGGAGGATCAGTTGGTGGTCGAACAAATCCCGGCGGGAGATGACGGCATCGGCGGGGACCTGCGGGGCATGGGTGCCATCGGTGACCGTCTTATCCAAGGCGATCTCCACACGGATCTCATCCCATAAGTCCTTGTCGATAAAGCTTTGCAAGGTCTGAGCGCCACCTTCGACAATTAAAGACTGTCCCATGTCATCCCATTGGAGGGGATGATGATGATCCAACACGAAACGCTTGGGGTCACTGCCCACCCATTCGCGGACGTTCAACTTCGGCTGGTCACGATCCCAGGTGGTATGGCCTACGAGGATACTGTCATACTCAGCACGGAGACGGTGAGAGAGCATCTGCGTCCAGGGCGTGGAGATCATCGTCGGACGGAAATGGTCATCGATGAAACCATTGACCGTCTGTGCCCATTTCAACAGAATATACGGCCGGTGCTTCTCGTTGACGGTCATAAACTGAATGTTACTCTCGATGCACTCCTTCTCGAGGACGCCGACCGTAACTTCTATCCCTGCCTCACGAATCTTACGGATGCCACGTCCCTGCACCTTCGCAAAAGGATCGACACAGCCACAGACGACACGACGCACGCCCTTGCGGATGATGAGGTCACAACAGGGGGGTGTCTTTCCCCAGTGACTGCAGGGTTCGAGACTGACATAGATCGTGGCACCGGGGAGCAACAGCTCATCCGCTGCCTTCACGGAACGGAAGGCATTGACCTCGGCATGGGGACCGCCATAGGCTGACGTATATCCCTCTCCGATAATCCTGTCGTCGGCACTGACGATGACAGCACCTACCGACGGGTTCGGCTTTGCCCTGAGCAGTCCGTTCCTGGCGAGCTGCAGGCAGCGCCGCATATAATATTCGTCTTTATTCATCATATTTTTCATTCGTAGGGGCACCCCTTGTGGGCCGTCTGCCTCCGTAGGGTGCGGCCCTTGTGGCCGTCCTATTTCCCTTGTGGGCGCCATAATGATCACGATTCCCGTTTCGGACGGCCACATGGGCCGCACCCTACGAT